>SKSA01000189.1 GCA_007118195.1 Anaerobacillus sp.
AGTATTCGAAGAAGTTTTGGCAAAATTTTAAATGGGGCAGGTGCACATGTTACTTGACTAACAGTTCCAGCCGTAATTAGATCGAGTTTTTCACAATAAAAGAGCCAAGATCCAACCGCACCTGTATGCCCTATTAATGCTGGCATCGGGCGAAACGGTGTGAAAAGACGAGGCATTTTAAAACGCATCATACCAAGTCCATACTGTATCGGCCAGCCAGGAGCTAACAGGTTAAAGCCAAACCCAAATGTTTGCCACTGACCAAGCATTAATTGTAAAGTTTCTGGCTTATCAAACACTTTGCCGTTGAGTAGAGCCCTCATAAACTCGATGAGATCTTTCGCAGTACTATTGAGATCACCGAAAGCGCGGATTGCTTGTGGCTTGTCATCAAATGGTATGTCTTCAATCCAAACCGTAGCAACAGGTCCGATTGGTTCGAGTGGTTTAACACCTGGATGAAATGTATTCACTAAATTCAAAGGTTGAAAAAGCATATCGCAAAAAGCATCTTCTATCGATTGTTTCGTTACCGTTTCGATGATGCCAATAAGCATTTGAAAGTTAGTATCTGAATAACGAATTCGGTATTTCGTCTTATTTAAGTCTTGAGGTGGGAAAAGGGGAGCATTTACGTTTCGGACAATCTCAAGCACGTCCTCAAGAGACCAGTACAGGTCGTTTCCTTCCAGTGCCCGATCAATGATTGTTTTTTCACCTTTCGGCTTAATCTCTAAATAGTCTGGGATGCCAGAGGAATGGCTCAATAGATGTCTAATCGTTAACTGATCATAATAATCAACGCCGTTTATTACATGTACTCCCTTTAGCAGGTGCTGTGGGAGATAATCGATTACTAAGTCATCAATGGAAAGCTTTTCTGTTTCGTGTAACTTGAGGATCGTCGAAGCAATGTAGAGTTTTGTTATACTGGCAATCCAAAATGGAGTATCGAGCGTCATAGGTGTCCCATCAGGGTTCGCAATGCCTTTTTCCCCATTCCAGCTAAACGAACCATCTCTACTTTCCACAGCGATAATGGCATGTTTGACGCCTTTCATGCCCATTAGCTGCTCCAAAAGCCCTTGAAGTAAATTTGCTTGAGTATCACTTATTGTTTTTGTTTCATGTGAATTCATTGCTATTATTTACACCTCCGGTTTGTGATAAGTAAGTTAGCTTCATGACACTAGACGCTATGCCTTGTGAGAACAGGGAAGATAACGAAATCACTATTTTTTCCTTATTTTTTAGCCTTCTAAATTATACCATTTACCTACCTGACTTTTAGTGAAATATTTTAAAAATTGTGAAACAAAAAATTGTTGTTCCTTTCGTTAGCCAAACCACAAAGTATGGGGGATGGAGAATTCAACTGGGACGATGAACCTGTCCCACTGTCCCCATTTCAGTAATTAGATACTTAACAAATATCACCGTCTTATGATGCATATAATTTATTAATCTAGGTAATAGAAAGGGGATGGTGTATTGGTTAAAGATAATTCTTTTAAGCTAGAAAAGTTTACTGCTAACGCTTATTTTCAAAATAAAGTTTGCTGTGAGTGTGGAGAAGAGTTTACCAGACCTTACTATTTTAAAGATAACGGTTTTGATTGCTCGTGCGGTAACTGGGTATGTCCGAATTGTATAACTTCTTCGATGAGGTTTTGTGGGAAGTGTAAGTAAAGTGAACTACTCACCACTTAGCTACGCTTGAAGTGGGAGTTTCTTAGTTCCATGACGATTAAAAGGAGAGGGAAGATTCACTTCTGATGAAACGTATTAGAAAAGTTAAGTGCTAGGCACTTTAAACTGGAGTTGTCAAAGTGACAACTCCAGTTTGTTGTAAAAAGTTTAAAATAATGGAACGAACGATACGGCTGACTACGGAATGTTTTATGACCAATTTACATGTAAGCTAATAAAAATTTTCGGATTAATCTCGTCAGCAATTAACTTTCTTTGTTTAAATCACGCAAATGTCTACTTAGTGCACTTAATAAAATTTGAAGCTTTAATTTACGAGCCGAGATCTCACTACCCTTTGAAATTTTTTGAATGATAAGTAGTATTTATCTTTAAGTATTGAAAAATTGATTTAATTTTCAACCAACAATTGTTCAATATTGAAATTTGTAAAGGCACTCTCCTTGATAGTGAATTTTCTAAAAGCTTCCCAATAGTTTAATCAACTAATGAGAAGTCGTTTTTAGTCGTTTTTAGACATTATTAAATCTTTAGAGAGCTAATTCAATCTATAAGCAATATTCTTTACATAAATATAAGGGAAGGTTATTATATGTAAAACGTAACCATTCTTATTTATAAAAGTGAAGGAGTGAATCGTTTGTTAGACCATATCTACCGTCAGCTAGTCGTTGATCATGCCAAAAATAGAAGAAATCACAGATGTATTGATGGTGAGGACGTAGTACAGCTTCATTATAAAAATCCTACGTGTGGAGATGTAATGACTTTGTATATGAAATTATCAGATAAAGGTCTAATTGAGGACATATCCTTTATCGGAGAAGGATGCAGTATCAGTATGGCATCAGCTTCAATCATGACGGACTTATTAAAAGGTATTTACGTTAAGGAAGCTTCAACATTAAGGCAAGCAATGGAGAAGCTAATTCGTATTGGAGAAAAGCCTTCAGACTGTGATTTAGGTGATGCAATAGCGTTAGAGGGTGTTCATAAGCTTAGAGCTCGGCATAATTGTGCTTTAATGGGGTGGCAGGCTTTCGACCGTGTTCTTGGAATAGTAGAAAATAATAGAAATGAGGAGAAACAGTGATTTTAACAGGAAGAACCATTTCAAAAAAAATAACAACAAGGAATTAGTCATTGAGCCAATTTCGAAAGAACAATTTCAACCTGCATCAGTCGATTTACGTCTAGGTAATCATTTTTTAGCGATCGACGAACATAACAACGGTATCTTATCTTTAGATAAACAGGCACAGTATACATAATTTTGCATCTCATTTAAACATTATTACAGAAAATCCTGACAGATTTAAAGGAAAGCCAATTCAATTAGAAGGTTTTGTATTAAAGGATGAAAATCTAGAAGATAATTATTGGGTAATTGCCAGGTTTTTAGTTACGCATTGTGTGGCGGATGCTAGTGTACTAGGGGTATTAATTGAAATGGAAAACGATATTCAACTTGAAGAAAACTCTTGGATCAGTGTTCAAGGCGAATTGCAAGTAAGTACCCATAATGGGCGGAATGTCGTTTCGATTAAAGTTATTCATTGGAAGGAAACAGATCATCCCAAAGATCCTTATATATATCCGGGGAAGAATCAATGATTTATTTAAGGTTTACTGTAAAAAAATCGTGGGAAAACACTATCTATACCGTAGTAAAGGAGTGATAGTGTTGAAAAGTACTGTATTTATTCATTACTTAATTAACATTATTATTGGAATTGCACAGTTTTTCCTAGGGTTAAGGGTAATTTTGAAATTATTTGGAGCAAGCTCA
>SKSA01000192.1 GCA_007118195.1 Anaerobacillus sp.
AAATTATAAACTAAAATTTTACTAAATGATGCAAGCGTTTTCAGTTCATGAAAAAACGTTTCTATCAAAATATTAAATCCTAAGGGGGATATAAAAGTATGAAAGGTTTAACTAAAGTCTTTGTTTTACTTATTGCTGCTATAGTAATAATGGCAGCGTGTTCATCAAAAGAAGAGTCAGCAACTGGTGGTAAAGTAGCAGGCGAAACAGAAGAGAAAGTCCAGTTAACTGCTTGGGCATGGAATGTAAATGTAGGCGCTTTAAATGAAGCGGCAGAAATGTTTAAAGCGGAGTATCCGAATGTTGAATTAAAAGTAGAGGATTGGGGCCGTTTAGATGTGTATGACAAACTGTCAACTGGGTTAGCGGCTGGTGGAATTGGTTTGCCAGATATTGTTTTAGTTGAAGATGATCGTGTTCAAGGCTATTTAGAAGCTTTCCCTAATGGGTTCTTAAACCTTTCAGAAAAAGGTTTTGATGAAAACGCAAGTTTATTTCCTAACTTTAAACAAGAAATGGTATCAAAAGACGGAGAATTTTATGGCTTCCCATTTGATGCAGGTCCAGGAGGAATGTTCTATCGTACAGATATCTTTGAAGCAGCAGGCGTAGATGTAGATGATATTGAAACATGGGAAGATTTCTTAGTGGCAGGTAAGCAAATCAAAGAAACAACTGGTGTTTATGCAATGCCACTAGATATGTATAAAGATGACCCAACTTTCCGTATGATGTTAAACCAATTAGGTATTTATTACTTTGATGAGGAAGGTAACATTGATTTAACGCACCCTAAAGCGATTCAAGCAATGGAAATGTTGAAAGCCTTTGATGAAGCAAATTTAATAAAAGATATTGATGGTTGGAATGGTGTTGTTTCTTCAACAATTGATGGCTCTGTTGCTGCGATTCCTTTTGGAGCATGGTATTACGGAACAATTATTGACCAAGCAAGGGAAACAGAAGGAAACTGGGGTGTCTTTTTATTACCTGCTTTTGAAGAAGGTGGAAACCGTGCTGCGAACTTAGGTGGTTCAAACTGGATGATCCCAGCAGCAAGTGACCATATTGAAGAAGCATATGCATTCTTAGAGTTTTTCTCGACTTCTAATGAAGTTCAATTAATGGCGATGGAAGATCACGGTTTATTCCCATCATTATCATCTGTATATGATGAAGATTTATTTACCGAAGGAGATGCTTTCTTTGGTGGTCAAGCAATTTGGCAAGTGTTTGCTAACCAAATGGATGATGTACCAACTGCGTACTATACAAACGATTATGCCATTGGAGTAGATGAATCGATTAAAGCGCAAGCAGATGTATTTAATGGCAAAGATGTAAAGCAAGCACTAGAAGAATCAGCGAGTCGTTTATCTGGTCGAACGAATCGTGATGTAAATAACTACTAATCTTCTAAATAAGAGTACCTCAAAAGGCTATGTGTATGCTTAAAGTCGAAAAAACTATGTAGTTTTAGTAGGTTTAACATTCTTAAGTAGAGGTACTCTTTATTTTTAAAAAAATAAAGAAAGTTGGAAGAGCATGAAAACGAAAAAATATATTCCATACATGTTTATCGCTCCGGCCGCCCTTTTATTTTCGGTATTTATGTTATATCCGATCATTTATTCATTAGTATTGAGCTTTCAAACGAGCGTTGGCGGAGAAATGGTTTTTAATGGTATTGACAACTATAAGCGATTGTTTTCAGATCAAATCTTCAAAACGGCACTAAAAAACACGTTTATTATTTTAATTATTCAAGTACCAATCATGATTTCTTTAGCTCTAATTTTAGCGACTAGTTTAAATTCGGCATTACTTAAATTTAAGGCATTATTTCGAGTTTCATTCTTTTTACCAGCGGTAACGTCATTAGTTGCATATGCAATTATTTTTTCTATCATGTTAATGAATGACGGTGTAGTTAACCAAGTTATTACTGGATTAGGTTTTGATCGTATTCCATGGTTATCAGACCCTTTTTGGGCAAAGGCTTCATTAATAATAGCGATGACCTGGCGTTGGGTGGGTTATAACATGGTGATTTATTTAGCGGCAATGCAAAATATCACAAATGATTTGTATGAGGCTGCAAGTATTGACGGAGCAGGAAAAGTAAGACAGTTTTTCTCGATTACTGTTCCCCAATTAAAACCAGTCATTCTATTTACTATGATTTTATCAACGATTGGTACATTACAACTATTTGATGAGCCGTTCGTTTTAACTAAAGGTGGCCCAAGTGATGCGACACTTACACTAGGAATGTATTTATATCAAACTGGGTTTAGATTCTTTGATTTTGGATATGCATCTACAATTGCATACGTAATAGTAATTTTAATTGCAATCGTTTCATACTTACAGTTTAAAGTGACGGGTGATGGCAAATGATGAAAAAAATCGGATTACAAAAAATATTTTTATATTCACTATTAATTATCGGGGCACTAGTTTCGTTATTTCCTTTTTATTGGGCATTTGTTGGTGCAACAAATGAGAGTGGTAGTTTGTTCTCGAAACCACCTTCATTAATACCAGGAACAATGTTTTTTGAAAATCTAGCAAATTTAAATGAAGCAATTGGAATTGGAAGAGTTATGTTTAATTCATTGTTTGTTGCAGGTACTTTTACGATTGTTAGTTTATTTGTATGTACACTTGCGGCATATGCCTTTGCTAAGTTTCAATTTAAAGGCCGAGACATTATTTTCGGCGTGTTCTTGCTCTCAATGATGGTTCCGTATCATGTAACGATCGTACCTTTGTTTAAAATGATGGCTGCTCTAGATTGGTTGAATACGTATAAAGCGTTAATATTACCAAATCTATCATATCCATTTGCTATCTTTTTAATGAGACAAAATATGTTAGCTTTTCCAAATGCATTATTAGAGGCTGGAAGAATTGATGGAGCTGGTGAATGGAAAATTTTCTTTAGAATTGTTTTGCCGTCAATGAAACCAGCGTTAGCAGCAACAGCGATATTTTTATTTATGTTTCAGTGGAATAATTTCTTATGGCCACTTATCGCTGTATCGTCAACAGATATGTATACACTTCCGGTAGCCTTATCTAGTTTATTTGGATTATCACGAATTGATTACGGTCAGGTGATGGCTGGTGTAACAATCGCAACCATACCAATCATTATTTTCTTCTTACTACTACAAAAACACTTCATTTCTGGAATGTTAGGAAGTGCAGTTAAAGAATAATAAAATTATCAAGGTTTTCAGTGCCGCTTAAAAAGGAGAATGACAATGTCGATTTATATCAATGAAGAGTCAAAAGAATTTCACCTACAAACGAGGGAAACTAGCTATATCTTTACAGTGTTAAAAAACGGGGAGTTAGGTCAACTTTATTATGGGAAAAAAATAAAGCATCGTTCTAGTTTTTCTCATTTACTACAACTGCCAAACGAACCGTTGGGTAACGCTACTTTTGTTGATAAAGGTGATAATTTCTTTTCATTAGAAGC
>SKSA01000151.1 GCA_007118195.1 Anaerobacillus sp.
AACCAACAAACCAACTTATTTAAATCCTATGATGTAGTGCTTCTGAAACAGGTACGTAATCGTATCCTAAGTCTTTTGCGATCACTTCATAAGTGATTGAGCCGTTTGCAACATTGACCCCAAGCTCTAATGATTTATTTTCTATAACAGCGTTATATACGCCTTTATTAGCAATTTGTAGTGCATAAGGAATCGTTACATTTGTTAATCCAATCGTTGATGTACGTGGAACAGCACCAGGCATATTGGCAACTGCGTAGTGAACAACACCGTGCTTTTCATATGTTGGGTCACTATGTGTTGTAATACGATCGACAGTTTCAAAAATACCACCTTGGTCAATCGCCACATCGACGACAACTGAACCAGGAGACATCGTTTTAATCATTTCTTCAGTTACGAGTTTAGGAGCTTTTGCGCCTGGGATTAATACAGCACCGATCACAAGATCTGATTCACGAACCGCTTCAGCAATATTTAATGGGTTAGACATTAATGTATTAATGCTATTTGCGAAAATATCATCTAAATAACGGAGGCGTTCTGGACTTAAATCGATAATTGTTACGTCTGCACCAAGTCCGACAGCAATTTTAGCAGCATTCGTTCCTACGACACCACCACCAATAACAGTAACTTTAGCACGTTTTACACCAGGAACACCAGCAAGTAAAATACCTTTTCCGCCTTTTGGTTTTTCTAAAAACTGTGCACCAATTTGCGAAGCCATACGCCCAGCAACTTCACTCATTGGTGTAAGTAACGGTAACGCACGATTTACTTCAACTGTTTCATAGGCAATAGCAATAACACCCTTACTCGTTAATGCTTCTGCAAGCTCAGGTTCAGCAGCTAAGTGTAGATATGTAAATAAAATTAAACCTTCTCTAAAATAGTCATACTCTTCAGGAAGTGGCTCTTTTACTTTCATGACCATTTCAGCTTTTTGCCAAACTTCCGACGCATTTTCTAAAAGAGTTGCCCCTGCTCCAACGAAATCTCCGTTCGTGAAACCGCTTCCAATTCCGGCGTTAGTTTCAATAAAAACTTCGTGACCAGATTTTACAAATGACATAACGCCAGCAGGTGTTATAGCAACACGATTTTCATTGTTTTTAATCTCTTTAGGTACACCAATAATCATTTTTAAATCCCTCTTTTCCCCATGAATTTTTCTCTCTAACTAAGTATAATTTGTTTTCCATATAGTAATCAATAAATTTTCATCGTAATTTTAAAAAGAGGTATTTTATTCGCTCAGCTATTGTCGAATAAAATACCTAATTACCAATGCTTTACTCCATTAGTGAAGTTTCCGTTTATCATACTTAATCGTCAGTCGGTCTTTTACATACTTACTATGGTCATCAGTAGAAAGAAAACCTACATAATCGATTGGCATTACATCATAATAAACGTAATAATCACCGTTAGTGAAACGAACATATAACTGGTGGGTAATGTCATCATAAGTTGCAGATTCAATATCACGGGAATTAAAATGTGTTGTTTCCATCATATCATCTCCCTCATTTAAGACTTTTTCGATTATATTATTGTTTTGGCATTGATGACAGAAGAAAAAGCAATGTTGGAAGCTCTATATGTATCATTCCCATTAATTATAATGAAAAACATATTTTTTCCTGCTTTTGTTAAGACCGTTCAACAAGCATTTAGGTATACAAAGCCAAGTTTTAACTACACATTAGTGAATAAGTCGAAAAATTTCATCTGTTGATAATAGTTTTCCACTAGAGACTACTTTTCCATCTATAACAAGGGCAGGGGTATAGATAACACCATGTTTAAAAACGTCTGGAAGGTAGTCAATTCGCTCGATATCCGCATAGATGCCTTTTGTTTCAATCGCTTCGATTACACGTCGTTCGAATAATTTACAATTAATACACGTAGTAACTAATAGTTTTATTTGCATCTAACACCCTCCCGAAGAACTACTTGTTTATATTATTTTAAAACAAATTTTAGGCGAAAGAAGATATCATTTCTAACAATGGTGTGAAAAAAATAATATTTACTTTAAACTAATCATACTCACTACTATTGAAAACAGTGTGAAATAAATATGATAAAATTAAGAACTCTATTAATTATTATCGGAATAAAGCCACATTTGACTTGAAACTTTAAAGTAGAAAGATAAAATGAAAGTAAGTGGGGAAAAAGAGAGATTTTACATAAATAGTTCAAGGGGAGGAACGTCAGTGTTTTTTACAAAAAAAATCAATGTTGAAAAGAAAATATCTTCAATTAAAGAAACAGATATTCAATCAACAGAACGGATGAAAAATAAGCTAACATACTTACAACTTACGAGTAATGATTTAGACAATGTAAAAAAAATAGATTTTATCATCGATAAATATTGTCACGACATTACGAAAAGACATTACGATATGATTGAAAAATATGCGAGTTTACAAAATATTATTGATCAACATAGTACGAAACAAAGGCTATCAAAAACATTTGTTGAGTATTTACAGTCTATCCCGCAAGCGGAAATTGACGGAAATTACATCGCTAGTCGTGTCAAAATTGGAGATATTCATAGTAAAATTCGTTTAACACCTGAATACTATACAGGATCATACATTCGAGTTTATGAATATTTAGTTCCTAGTATAGTTACGGAATTCGGTAGTCAACCCGAAAGTTTGGCTGACATTTTATTAAGTTTATTAAAGTTTATTACGTTGGATTCACAAATTGTACTTGAGTCTTATCAAGAAGGGAATGACTTTAAGGTTGTTTCTAATATAAGTACTGTTGTAGAACTTATTACGAAGATTAATAAAATGAAAGATTTGTTAGCGGTTGTCGATCAAACAGTGATGGAAGCAGAGGCTGTAGCAGCTGCTGCAGACGAACTTGCCACTTCAGTAGAAGAAGTGGCAACGAATGCCATTAATGTATCTGAAAATGCCGAAGAAACGATTCGCCAAGCAAATAACGGCCAAAAAGTCATTGAAGATTCTTTAAATGGGTTTCTTTCGATGACAGAAGATTTTTCTGAAACAAAAGGAAAAATAAATAGCCTTCTTAAAGAAATTCAAAATGTGACAACGGTTGTATCTTTTATTCGCGATGTATCAGAGCAAACGAACTTGTTGGCACTAAATGCATCTATTGAGGCGGCAAGAGCAGGTGAACATGGCAAAGGGTTTGCCGTTGTCGCAAATGAAGTTCGGAAATTATCAGAACAAACGAATACATCTGTACAAAAGATTACCTCTACAATAGAAAAAATTCAGGATGAGGCGAAAGAAGTCGATCGAAATTCGGACCGGATGTCTAGCCAACTCTCTGAAAGAGTTGATAAAACAAGAGATGCGATCGATGTTCTAGACCAAATCATCACAAGGATTGAAGATGTTGGCGGTGCTACTTCAAATATTGCAGCGATCGCAGAAGAGCAAAGTGCTGCAACTCAAGATATTACGTCTAGAATCAACGAAGTATTAAA
>SKSA01000092.1 GCA_007118195.1 Anaerobacillus sp.
AAAAAGCCAACCGGAAGAAAGGTTGGCTTTGCCTTTGAAACGTTGGTCGTTATGAAAAATATTTAAAAAGGATGCGAGAATTTTAAACAAATAAGTTGATATTGGATTCTTCTGCTTTGCCTAAATAGGTCGCAACTCCACCGATTTGGACGCTATCTAGAAGTTCTTCTTTATGAATTCCCATGACATCCATGGACATTGAGCATGCCACCATTTCAATTCCCATATCAGCTGCATTTTTAATTAAGTCTTCTAAGCAGTCGACGTTTTTCTTTGTCATGACGTGCTTGATCATTTTAGCTCCAGCACCGCCCATATTCATGTTTGAAATTGGTAGTTTACTAGGGCCTTGTGGCATCATCTTTGCAAACATTTTCTCTAAGAAATCTTTATCTATTTCTGGCGCATTTTCTTTACGTAGAATATTTAATCCCCAAAATGTAAAGAACATCGTTACTTTTTTACCCATTGCAGCAGCGCCTGTTGCTATGATAAATGAAGCCATGGCCTTGTCTAAGTCTTGATCAAATACGATCAATGTTGCTCCGTCTTTTGTCTCATTGACATTGTGTGAGGCAGGAGAACTGATCTCGGTAGCTTCAGATACTCCTTTTTTAATCCATACCTTATATTGGTTTGCTTCTTTTGACTGTTTCACTAGTGTATTACCTGTTTTTTTACACCATGCTTCAACATCTCGCGTAAAACCTGGGTCTGTCACGCTCATTTCTAGCACTTGACCATCTTCTAAACGCTCCATCGATTGGTACACTTGTGAGATAGGTCCCGGACATTGAAGTCCACACGCATTTATCACTAAATCAGCTTCTTTAATCACGTTAAAATCCTCCTTAGTTTGAATTGGTGCTGGGTCGATATCATCACGGGCGCTTTCTGATCCGGTTCCATAAACAGCAGCATATGTTTTGTAACCACCACTTAAGTTAATTGCTTCAAAACCATTTTCAGCTAATATTCTTGTCGCTAAATAGCCTCGTACACCGACTTGACATAATACATAAATCGGTTGATTTTTTGGTAATTCACTTAATCGATGACGTAGCTCACCGAGTGGAATGTTGATGGTCCCTTTCAGTGCACTCATTTCGACTTCCATTTTTTCTCGAACATCGATAAAGGTTGCTCCTTGTTCGATCAGTTCATCCACCTTGTCATAGTGAACGTTTTTCAATACGCCATCAGCGACATTGCTAGCGACATAGCCAAGCTGATTGACAGGGTCCTTAGCTGAAGAGAAGGGAGGAGCATATGCTAATTCCAAGTCTTGTAAATCATAAACGCTTAAGCCACCTTTAATGGCCGTTGCAATAACATCAATTCTTTTATCAACGCCATCACGACCGACTCCTTGGACACCATAAATCGTACCATCTTCGGGGTTGAACGTTAACTTTAAAGAAATAGGGAAGCCTCCCGGATAATAACCAGCATGTGAAGCTGGGTGAATGTGCACGGATTCATAAGGAAGCCCTAGCTTCGATAACGTTTTTTCATTATTCCCAGTAACAGCAACGGTTAAATCAAAGACTTTGGCAATTGCAGTTCCGAGGGTTCCTTTATATGAAGTTTTCTTATCATAAATGTTATCTGCGACAATTCGTCCTTGGCGATTGGCGGGCCAAGCGAGAGGAACCATCGTTGGTGATTGTTGAATATAATCTTGTACTTCAATCGCATCACCAATCGCATATATGCTTGGATCTTCGGTTTGTAGTAGCTCGTTTACTTGAATACCTCCGCGCTCGCCAATGGAAAGTCCAGCATCTTTTGCTAATTCATTTTCAGGACGGACACCAATGGATAGAATGGTAAGGTCACTTTCTAATTCTTTTCCACTTGATAAAATTACTTTTTTACCTTCATCAGTAAATTGTTGAACTCCGTCTTTTAAAATTAATTTTGCGCCGAGTTCTTCTATATGTTGGTGAACGATAGAAGCCATCTCATAATCTAGCGGAGCCATTACTTGATCGGCCATTTCAACAATCGTTACATCGACGCCACGGTGGTGAAGGTTTTCAGCCATCTCTAAGCCGATAAAACCACCGCCGATCACCACTGCCTTTTGAGGTTTCTTTTCATCAACCCATGCTTTAATACGATCAGTATCAGGGATGTTTCGTAATGTGAAAATGTTATTTGCTTCTTTTAAACCAGGGATTGGTGGCACAATAGGCCTTGCTCCCGGTGATAAAACTAATTGATCATAGCTTTCTGTATATTCTTCATTCGTTACGAGATTTTTTACCGTCACGGTTTTTTCAGTGCGGTTGATTTTCGTTACTTCCGTCAAATTTCGGATGTCTAGGTTAAACTTTTGTGACATTCCTTCTACAGTTTGTACAAGTAATGCATCACGATTTTGAATGACTTCACCTATATAGTAAGGCAATCCACAGTTGGCAAAAGAAATATGTTCACCTTTCTCAAACATCACAATTGTAGACGTTTCATCAATTCTTCTTAAGCGTGCTGCGGCTGTTGCCCCTCCGGCAACCCCACCAACAATCACAATTTTTTTTGACATAATTATAACCACCTTATGTTAATTTAAATACTCATAGTGAACCTATAAGGATCATAACTTTTCTGTTCCGACTTCCATATGAACTTAAATGAAAGTGATAAATTATTTACCTTACGTAGTATAGTATTATTGTTTAAAGATATTATAAAGAAAATGTGAAATTGTTGTGAAGATGTGGGACGGGGGGGACAGGTACCATGTCCCAGCAGAAGTAAGGCGCCTGGTACTTAATGTCTTGAACAAGAGGTCGATCATATTTGGGGAGTGGCAGGCAAGCATCTAAGCGATTTGTGAATTAATTAAAATCGTAGAGAAGTGGGGAAGCGAGGGGACAGACCTCTTGCTTCTTTCGTTTTGATAAACAAAGAAGTAGGGGAAGGACGAACTTAACTGGGACAATGGACCGTGTCCCCCTGTCCCTTGAAGTAAACAAAATATTTATTAAAAATATGAATATGATCCATTTAATAACAAAAAATACTTCTGTATATAAATTACAGAAGCGAGGTTTTTCGTATGGGTATAGTTACAAATATGAATGACAAAATACAAGCGTGTATTGATGCTTGTACAAAATGTGCACAGGCATGCTATGAGTGTTTCAATGCATGTCTAAATGAACCAGACTTGAATGCAAGAAAAAATTGTGTAAGTATCCTTGTAGAGTGTGCAATCATGTGTCAAATGTCAGTATCAATGATGTCAATGAACGGACAATTTTCAAAAGAACATTGTGAATTATGTGCAAAGATTTGTGAAAAGTGTGCAGAAGAATGTGCAATGTTTAAAGATGACCATTGCCAAAAGTGCGCTGATATTTGTCGTATGTGTGCAGAAGAATGCAGAAAAATGGCTGCTATGTAATGAAACAAGAATTTTCGGGGAGTGACATATAAGCAATCTGTGAATTAATTAAAAGCGTAGGGAAGTGGGGAAGCAAGGGGACGGACCTCTTGCTTCTTTCGTTTTGCTAAACCAATAAGTAGGAGAAGGGCGGATTCAACTGAGACAATGAACTGATGTGCACCCCTGTCCCGTTTAAGTTTGAAGTGTATTTCTTTGTTTCGTGCGTATTTCCCAAATTTAGTGCGTATAATTGCAGTTTCGTGCGTATTCATACGGTTTCAGTGCGTATTTTTAAAATTTGGTATGTATTTTTATTGTTTCGATTGTATTTTCAAAATTAGACGTTTCGAGGAGAAACACGTACCCCGAAATGAGGATGATTTTCTATTATCTACACACAAGGTTTGAAGGTTTTTTCAACCTTTTGTCGAAATAACTAGAAAAAAGCTATTAAAGTGTCATATTTTGAACCAATGTCAATTTCGATAAAAATGCTAGATCATACCATTATAAGTCTAGAGAATAATCTGTTAGTCTTTAATTAATGAATATTTACAAGAAAGAAGAGTTGAATCTATGAAAAATAAATTGATTTCTTTTTTAGAAAAAGCGAAAAAATCAACAATTACACTTAGTCAGCTAGAGAGCGTAGCAGACGCAAGTGAAACATATGAAGAATTTGCAACTGCTGTCTTTAACTTACTTGATGAAGAGTACATAAAGGCAATTAAAAGCCACGGCACAAATTGGAAAGGTCTACCTATTACGTTTCGGATTCAAAAAGGGAAAGTAAAGCAATCTTTAATAGACTCAATTCAACAGCACCAATTTCAAGTGCATCCTGCAATTCAGCTACAAGCCTATTACTCTTCTTCAGAAAAGAAATGGTATGAAGATTTGAAATGGATAAAAAAAATCGATCAATATTTAAAAGCACACGATTTACCAATCGCCGATGCCAATAGTTCTGAACGCTCCTATCAATTAGTGAAAGATGAAAAATGGATTGATGAAAAAGAGGGGAAGGCGATTCTAGAAAAAATTCAGTTGTTTGAAAAGTTGAAGGTCGTTAAAACCCCCGATCCACTTATGTACGCTCTAAACCCAAAACGAATGATATCAAATCAAAACTTGCATAAGCATCTTATTGTCGAAAATAAAGCAACGTATTATGGATTAATTGGTACGTTAGCTACTACTTGCTGTACGACCCTCATCTATGGGGCTGGATGGAAAATATCATCAAGCCTTAGCCAATTATCGCAACAGCTTGGATATAAAGACGAGGAGAATCAACATGAGGTTTATTATTTTGGAGATTTAGATCATGAAGGAATATCAATTTACCACCATCTTCATGAAAAGTATCACGTCAAGCTTGCTACTGAGTTTTATTCCACTTTAATCAAGAAACCGTTTTACAAAGGAAAAGAAACACAAACGAGTAATGAAGTAGCAATTCAACATTTTTTACAAAATTTCACAACGAAAGAACAAGAAATGATCATCGACCTTTTGAATGAAGGTGGATATTACCCTCAAGAAGCACTAGCGAAAGAAGAGTTAGAAACTATATGGAGGAACGTCACATGGGCACAAGTTTAAAGGGGATCACCGAAAATTACCGTGATCGCATGCAACGATTATCCTTATTTGAGCCGTTATTTCGATTGGAAAATAAGCGAGAGAAAGATGAAAATAATCAACCGATTGATTACTTCGGTTACGGGTTACTCACGCTTCTATTCTTTTTTGAAAATATGCTCATTAGAAATCATAAAACGAGTATCCAAGATTTGGCCCACTATTTATATGAGTTAAATCAAAACGAAACTGCACTCGACCTAAAAGGCTTTGAAAAGATGGCACGAACAATCGTCGAGGCGTTTCGACCACCGAGTGGGAAACGGAATGAAAAACGGTTTTACAATTGGGATACAAGACAACATGAAACGATCCAATTTTCAATATTAAAAGCAAACCGTGCCGATTTAAAAACGAACACCCAATATTATACGTTAGATGAGCAAGGACTCGAACTTATTTTTGCGACAAAAGAGTATTTTACAGAATTTCAGCTTTCTATTAACCAACTCGTCCTTCGTAAACAACTTGAAAAAGGCGAGTTTGTTGGTGCTCTCAGGCAAATTGATGAAATGCATATCGATGTAGAAACGTTAAGAAAAAGAATGACCGTCGTCAAACATGAAATTCAACGAAATATTATTTCTGATGAAACGTATGAACGCTATAAACAAGTTGTTGAAGATATTAATTCGCGATTAACTCGGGAAAATGAAGAGTTTACCGCCATCCATACGTTTGTGAAGGAAACAAAGAATCGTTTAGCCTACGATATGAACTCTGAGAAAGATCGAAAAGCTTATGAACTAATTTTACAAATCGATCGCGAGCTTGGCGAAGTACATCATGTTCATACGATGCTATTAAAAGAAAGTATTGATTTAAAAACTACAGCATTACACGCGGCACAAGAAGCTCTTTACTATGTAGGGATCGATTCTTTTAATTTCAAGCAAGAAATTACATCTTCACTAGTCAGTAAGCCACTACCACTTGAGGCATCTAAACGATTAATACAACCGTTCTTATCCATTGAACAATGTGAAACGTGGTCTCCGCTCATCGTTTTTTCAGAGCAGCGCATTGAAACGAAAGATGGCACAGAGCGCACGAGTGCCTTTGCCGATCTTTCAGATGAAGAATTGCAGCAAATGGAAAATGAAAAGGTACGTCAACTATTTGGTGAACTTATGTTACTAATATTACAACTTATGGATGAAAAAACGAACATCACGTTAAAGGAAATGATCGATATGTTACGTGAAGAGCAATCTGAGTGGCTTGATCGGAAAAATTTTTATCAGTTTTGGTACGTCTTACACCAACGATCTCCACTAACTTATGAAAAAACGGACGATGGAAATGAAACATTATTTGATAAAGTACTAGAAATGATAAAACATCGTTATAAAGGCATTGAAGTAAAAGAGTTACCTGAAATCATTACGGTGACGAAGCGATATTCGATTCAAAATATGTCGCTTTGTCTAATAGAAGGTGATAAAGATGAATTATAGTCAAGAAGAAGTAATGAAAGCCTTTCAAATTTATGCAAAGATCAGTCAAAAGGGATACAGTGAAGGCGATGAACTAAGGCTTTATTTAGCAGAAGATAAAGTAAGAGGGCTTGTCGATCAATTTGCAAAAGAGGTAGATTGTACGATTTTTTCTGTTGGTGAACGACTTTACTTTGTGCCACTAGCGTTGAATTCCTCTTTTCACATATCCAATGAAACTTTGAAAAAAACTTATTTTACTCAGAAAGCGGTCAATGCAGACATTTATTTTATGTATGTGACGATTATTATTTTATTTGGAGAGTTTTACGATAGTTATCAAACGACAGAAGCCACACGTGATTTTATTTCGATGAGTGATTGGCTCGAGCAAATCAATGAGCGGCTTGAAGCAATACAAGAGATAAATGAAGAAGAATTAAAAGAGTTAGAGAAAGAATACGAGTATAACTGGAGCGCCATTATTGAAAAATGGTCAGATATGGATGACTTGAAGGAAACGGCCAAAGCGCAAACAGGGAGAACGATTAGTAGACTTAGCTTTCTTAATACCGTAAAAAGATTTTTAGAAGCTCAAGAGTTAGTTCAAGATATTGGAAATGATGAAATTCAACTAACTGAAAAAGCTAAAGTGATTATTCAAAGATATTACATGGAGCTCGAGTATAACCGCGGGATCTTGGAATTTATTTATTCGATCGAACGACGAAAGGAGGAAGCATAAATGCCTTCAATTTCAAAAATTAGATTTACGAATGTTGTCTATGAAGGTGGCGCGAAACGGTATAATGACGATATTTTCTTATTTGATAGTCATAATGGAGCCATTTTGCTTGAGAACGGTGGTGGAAAAACGGTTTTTATTCAAACTGCGATTCAAGCTATTTTACCAAATGTCGAACTAGCAGAGCGAAAAATGAAGGAAACACTTTCTCTTGAGTCAACGAGCGCACATATTGCGATCGAATGGATCATTAACGAACGACCGAGGCGTTATGGACTGACAGCAGTAACATTATATATGGCGAAAGATGGATTGAAATCTTATCGTTACACGTATGAGTACGAAGAAGGGGACAAGCATCGAATTGAAAAATTGCCGTTTGTACGTCCCATCCTTGATGGGAAAGTTCGTCCAGCAAACCGTGATGAGATGAATGAATATTATTCGATGATGAAAACAAATTATCCTCATAAAGCCTTTACGTTTGATACCGTTAAAAACTATCATCAACATTTAGAAGAAAGATTTAAAATTATCGCTTCTGAGTGGAAAAAAATTACGGTGATTAATAGTTCCGAGGGTGGAGTCGAAAGTTATTTTGATGGTTGTAAAACAACTTCTCAGCTCGTTGATCAATTGCTAATACCAACCGTCGAGGAAGCGATTGCTGGAAAAGGGTCACAAGATTTCGTTCAAACGTTTGAAAAACAACGAGAACACTTTAAAGCACATAAACGACTTCGACGAGTCATTGAGGAAAATAAACAAGTTGAAAAACAAATTGCTAGCTACGTTCGGGCGTTTGAGCATGTAGACCAAGTAAAACAAAAATTTGACGAGCAAAAGATAAAAGGAAAATCGTTATACAACTTTACGAAAAATGAACAAGAAGATACGAATACCGCTTTAGAAAAGATTGAAACCAGCCTAAACCAATGGCAAAGTGAACAAGATGAATGGAAACGAAAAGATCAATCCCATGCGCTCGCTCTTTTAGAGAAAAAAAGAGATGAGGCTTATAAAACTTATATAGAAGAAAAAGAAATCTTTGACCTGTTAACGACAGACGTGACCGAAAAGGAAACTCGTTTAGCACAACTAAAGGTTGCAAAAGTAAAAAAGGCGATCAACGAGAATGAACAATCTCAAGAGTTTTTGGAAAATCAATTAAATTTACTAGAAAAAGATGACGAAACCGTAGAGCTAGAAGACCGCTTAAAAGAAAATACTTCGTTATTAAAAGGGTATTTTGTCGAAGAAGAAGCGAAGATTCAACAGGACATTAATCAAATTGAGCATCAACTATCTAGAAAAAAAGAAGAGGTTAACGAAAGTGAAATAATACTTAATGAAAATCAAAACATTCTACAGGAAATTGGGTTAGATGAACGAGAGCTTGAAAGTGAAAAAAAGCATTTTGAAAAAGATATGCAAGAGATCGCCAACAGCATTTTATCTAACCCTCAAAAAGAAAGAGTCGAAGATGAGTTTCCGAAATGGGAAAAAGAAATTAGTGATCGAGATGAAGCGATTATTTCGTTTATGAATCATATAAAAAAGCTTGAACATGAACAAAAAGGGCTTCTAGAAGTAATCCCAAATGTTGAGGAAGCCTACCAAAAAGCGCGTGATGATAAAGCGACTTACAAGCAACAACATTCGTCACTTGAAGAAGACCAGTTACAGCTTTTAAGTGACTTGAAATTGTTGAAGCCACAATGGGAGCATTTCGACACGGTTTATGCCAAAGAAGAAACGATATTAAAACAGTTGGAAGAAAAAGTTGAGAAGCTAGTTTTTGAGAAAGAAGAGCTTTTTTATAAAGAAAGATTAGCAACAAGATTTGTTGATGATTACGAAAATAATTCTTCTTTTACCGCTGACGCTAAATTAGAAAGATGGAAAGAGCGTTGGCGAAACCAATTTAACTATCTTGAATTAGGAACTGTATTTGTCCAGCAAGCGGCTCAGTCACTAAATATAGCAGAAAGTGATTTTTATGATGGTTATCCATTTTGGGCAATTACGTTAGTCGTATCAGAAACAGAAGTTTTAAAGTTAAAAGAAAAACTACAATCTATTGAAACGGAACTGACTCATCCTGTCTATATTTGCTCAGATGTTGAAGCGCGAACGATCATTCATAACAATGAGTTAGAGGTCGATCAGAAAGTGATCCCTAAAATTTGGAAGGATAATCTCTCTATCAATCAATTTAAGATGTGGAAAGAGCAAGTTCAGGGCGTAGCAAGTGAAGCGAAAAGAGCGAGAACTGAAAAAGAAGTTGAGCTTGAGCGCTGGAGAGCAGCCTTAACGAAAGTTCGCGAATTTTTAAATAAGTTTTCTTATGAGCACTACTTATATTTAGATGAACAATTAAAGGATACTGAAGAAGAGGAAGCAAAACAAAAACGAACGTTACATGAATTAACGAACCGAAATACTCAAATCAACAAAGAAGTGAAGGAGTATAACAGTAGAGTTGCAGAGTCCAAAGAACTTTACGATGGCTTAAATCACAAAATGACAGAAGCTAGAAAATATTTTTCAAAAAAGAAAGAATATGATTTTACTGCGAAAGAATTAATAAAAATGAAGGAAAAATTAGTTGACGCAAAGCGCAAGTTTGATAAAGCGCAAAAGTATGTTTCAAGCCTTAAAAAAGAATCGGCAGAATTAGATGAGCAATTAAAGGAAGTAAAAGATCCGTTATATGTATTAAGAGGAGATTCTTATTATAAAGAAGTCGTCGATGTCACTCCGTCATTTTCTTCAAAAAGTTATTCAGTTTTAACGAATGAACGGCAAATGTTAAAAAATAAGTTAGCGGATAAGCAGCAAGGTAGAGAAGTCCTCGAAGAAAAGCTTTCGACTGTGAACAAAGAACTTACCGAACTAGCAAATAACTTAAAGGAATTAGAGCAGCAATTTGGTTCTGTAACATTAATAGAATTCCCGGCTCATGGGGATGAGGAAGTTTTACGCCTCATTAAAGAGATCGGTGAGCTGAAAGTAAAAACAGATACGTTGAAACCTAGAGTCGAAAATTTACGTGATTGCTGGCGGTCAGCATTTAATGAGTACGACCTTCGTCAGGGTGACTTTCTTAAAAATCACGATGAAATCTATGTTTTTCAAGAAGCACTTGATGATGTAAGAGAGCAGCTAGATATAGAACGTAAAAAGTTGCAGGAACGCATCGAATTTTTACAAAAAGAACAAAAGAGATATCATTCTAATGTAGAAAGTATCAATAAAGCGATGAATGAATTAGAGAAGCTTGATGCTCGATTTAGTTTTCTTCATGATTTTGTCGAGGAGCGTTTGATTGATGATGAGTTGAAACAAAATTATTCATATAAACGAATCGAAATGATCTCTCGTCTTAAAGGGGAAATGACGGTTGTTCAAGAGGAATTAGTGGACAGAAAAGGGCAACTAGATGATGAAAAAACGTCATTTATTCGTTTTTGTCATGAAACGATTTATGATATTAAACTCCGCCAAACTTGTATTTCTGGCATTGAACATAAGCTGACGTACGATGATGTCATCTCCTGGCAGGAAAAGATGAGTGACCGCATTCACCGAACTGTAAAAATTGCCGAAGAAGATATGCGCGAACATGACAAACAGTTGCAGCAATTTATCGCTCACCTCCACCTATATTTGCAGAGGATCGCTGATGAGCTAAGGTTAATCCCGAGGCAAACTCGTGTCAAAGTCGAAGATAAGTCAAAGGATATTTATGTTTTTACAATTCCTGAATGGGATGAGCAAGAAGGAAAAGAAGAGCTGCGGCGTCATATTGATTGGATGGTGCAACAATTAGAACGGGATGAATTTAAAGATGAGGAAGGTAAAGAAGATGAGTCACTCGTTCGAAAACAGATTGAAAAATGGCTTCATACGAAACAGCTCCTTAAAAATGTCATGAAGGAAAAAGATATTAGTGTAAAATGTCGAAAAGTTAGTAATGATGGTAAAGTTAGCGGGGCGCTTACAAGTTGGGAGAAATCAAACGCTTGGTCCGGTGGTGAAAAATGGAGTAAAAATATGACACTGTTTCTTGGCATCCTTAATTATCTCGCTGAAAAAAGAGTTCCACTTCAAGGCAGCCAAAAACGGCATCGCACCGTCATCGTTGATAATCCATTTGGAAAAGCATCAAGTGATCATGTGCTTGACCCAGTGTTTTTTATTGCTGAACAATTAGGTTTTCAAATCATTGCTTTAACTGCTCATGCCGAAGGTAAATTTATTCGAAAGTATTTCCCTGTCATTTATAGCTGTCGTTTAAGAGAAGCAAAAAGCGGTGATACACTAATCATGACAAAAAATAAAGAAATCCGAACAGCATTTTTAAAGATCATGATCCCGAAGCAATGACAAGGCTTGGGGAACAAGAGCAAATGGCGTTGTTTTAAATCTAACTAATGGGGCTGTTCAAAGTCAGGATGGGAAGGTAGTTATAAAATCATATCGATAAGTATATTGTATATTATTCTTTTTCTATCGATGGAAATATTTACTATGTTGAATACTTTAGGCATTTAAGACAAAAAAGTTAAGCGCTCTTCGTTTAACTTTTTTTGCTTCATTCCGTATAGATTTTTATTATCACTAGTTTCCATGAAACATTTCTGTGAAACAAGAATTTTCGAGGAGTGATACGGCTAATTATTATAAAACATTCATTAATCCCGCTATATTTTGCAGGTTTTTCCATCTTTCTGTGGAATATACTTATATTAAAAATATAGGGTCAGAACGAATTCAACCGGAACAACGAATTGTCCCGAGAAAGGATTGGCACGATGTTACGAAAAATATTGCGTGAAGATTTAGAATAAAACAATTACCGTCACACTGTTCACTTTTATCTTGCTCGCAGCTTTACTCATCTCTAGTGGTCGAGTATGATCATGAAATTGACGATCTCGATGGATTACTTGTTTATGAAAGCAAACATTCCACATTTTGTACAAATGCACTTTGGGGACATCAATCAAAATGAAATTGAGCGATGGACAGAAGTAAACCAGCTCGTCGAAAAGCAACAAACTGTGGAAATGGTGAACATTGACGGGGCAGCGATCATTATTGGTAACCAAACTGAAACGAATAGTGTAATGGATATTAGTTTTGTCAAACAAAATGAGTCGTTTGATTTTTTACTAGATTTACATAATGAGAAGCTTGAAGTTTCTAGTGGAGAAATTGGGGTTCCAATTTACTATATGCAAAAAAAAAATTTGGAGATTGGCGATAAGGTGACGATTACGAACAAGTCTTTCGAAAAAGAATTTACCGTAAGTCATTTTGTTCGTGATGCCTTGATGAACCCTGCCATCATTCATTCAAAACGCTTTC
>SKSA01000053.1 GCA_007118195.1 Anaerobacillus sp.
GATGAACATGTAAGCATAAAATTTTCCATTAAGTAAATGATAGCAATATAGAAAATTTATGTTTGGTGGTGCTTATTATGCCATTTGCAAATCATCCAGATACAACAGCGATCTATTATGAAACATACGGTGATGGAACGCCAATTTTATTTATTCATCCCCCTGCAATGGGACACGTTACCTTTAAACGGCAACGCCCATTAGCTGACGAATTTCAAATGATCACGATGGATTTGCGGGGGAACGGGCGAAGCGAAAACAAAGCAGATAAAATAACGATGACACTGATCGTTGAAGATATTTTGGCGGTCGTAAATGAAGTTGGCGTCGAACAAGTGGTTATTTGTGGATACTCAAACGGTGGATCAATTGCCCAAGAATTTGCGTTATCTTACCCTAACCGTGTCGTAGGTATCATTCTATGTGGAGGTTTTTCAGAAGTAAATAGCTTTTTGCTTCAAAATGAATTTCGTTTAGGAATTTATGCTGCCGAGTTTAAGCTAATGAAACTGATGGCTTTCGCTTTATCGTCGGCTCATTCAAGGTCAAAGCTATTTCGAATGGAGTTAGATGACTATGTGAAAAAAACAGATCCAGAAGTGTTAAGGCATATGTATAACGAAGGACTTCACTATAAGTCTACAAATCGGCTTCACGAAATAACAGTTCCGTTACTACTCGTCTACGGTGGCAAAGACCATTACGTCCATCATTACCAAAAGATTTTTCTAGAAAAAGTAAAAACTGATGTCGACATCGTCTACATATCCAACGCCAAACACCAAATCCCTACAAAGTATAGTAATGAATTAAATAAGATTATTTCTAACTTTATTAAGAAAAAAATAGAAATCCATGTTAATAATTTATAATGTACCTTACAATTTATAATTGTTAGGTATCGCTCCGTAGTTTAGTTTTGAGTTTTGCAGGAGTTTTGAGTGAAGAGTTATGAGATGGTGGTGCAAATATCGCTTCGTTGAGTAATTTAAAATTCATAATTTAAAATTAGGATGTAGGCTTCGAAGCGATCCCCTCAACAATTGTGAATTTTACATTTTAAATTGTAAATTACAAACCAAACCCCGAAGCGTTCGCCCACACCAACTCAAAACTCACCACTCAAAACTCCAAAGCTAAACCCCCAACAATTGTGAATTGTAATTTTTAAATTGTAAATTAATTACGTAACAACCTCAACCCATTTAAAATAACCAAAATTGTACTGCCTTCGTGTCCAATGACGCCAAGTGGTAACGAAACTTGTTGCAGGAAGTTGCCGATAATTAATAAAACGATAATGGAAATGGAAAAAATAACATTTTGCTTTATGATTCTATTCATTTTTTTCGATAGTTCAATAGCTTTTGCAATTTTAGAAAGGTCATTTTTGACGAGGACAATGTCTGCAGTTTCTATCGCGACGTCCGTTCCTGCTCCCATCGCAATTCCTACATTAGCGGTTGCTAAAGCAGGCGCATCATTAATACCATCCCCGACCATAGCGACAGAACCATATTTCTCTTTCAACCCTTTGACTTCTTCTACTTTCGTTTCAGGTAAACAGTTGGCAATATAGTCATCAATCTTCGTTTCTTTTGCAATCGCCTGAGCTGTCTTTTCATGGTCCCCAGTCATCATAATCGAATAAATCCCAGCTTCTTTAAAGCGACGAATCGCTTCAACGGCAACATCACGGACAGTATCTTTTAAGGCAATTAAGCCAATAATCCCATCTTCATTTGCTACATAGACGAGCGTTTTTCCAGCTTCGGATAGTTCATCTGCTTCTTTTTTAAAAAAAAGATCAGCCATATCATCACCGATAAAGCTCCGTTTTCCAACTTTATATTTTTCACCTTCAAAGGTAGCGGTAATACCCCAACCGGTAAAATCCTCTATTTCATCAGGTTCGACTAATTTTGAATTCGCTTGTTTTTTTCCGTAATGAACGATCGCCTCAGCTAGCGGGTGTCTCGAATAACTTTCAATCGAAGCGACTTTAAAAAGAAAATCTTGCTCGGACACTCCTTTTTTTACAATGACATCCGTAACTTCTGGTTGCCCTTTTGATAATGTTCCAGTTTTGTCTAAAGCAATTGCTTTGATGGAACTTAACGCTTCTAAATGGACGCCACCTTTAAAAAGAATACCGTTTCTAGCCCCGTTAGAAATCGCCGATAATGTTGCTGGCATAATCGAAGCGACTAGTGCGCAAGGAGAGGCAACAACAAGCATGACCATTGCCCGATAAAACGTCTCTGTCCAACTCCACCCAAGTAGATAATGTGGTAAAAACATCATTAAGCCGACAACGATAAGTACCCCTTTTACATACGTACCTTCGAATTTTTCTATAAACAACTGCGAAGGTGATTTTTCTTCTTTGGCCGATTGAACGAGCTGAATAATTTTTTGGAACACCGTTTCGTCGTTATTTTTTGTAACAGTGACCGTAATCGCTCCATTCATATTCACCGTCCCAGAAAAGACGTTGTCGTCTAATTTTTTCTCAACAGGAATACTTTCTCCAGTAATCGCCGCCTCATCAATCGTCGTTTGTCCTTTAATAATCGTTCCATCTGTAGGAATACGTTCACCTGGTTTGATTAAGACGTGGTCCCCAATCGTGAGGGCCGTCACGGCAACGACTTTTTCCACTCCATTGTTTATCACCGTAGCTTTATCAGGCTGCAGTTCCATTAATGCAGAAATTTCACGATGACTTTTATTTAACGTGTACGTCTCTAAAGCACCACTTAATGAAAAAATAAAAATTAAGATCGCGCCCTCTGTCCAATATCCAATAATTGCTGCCCCAATTGCCGCTAAAATCATTAGTAGCTCAACGTTTAGCGAGCGATCGACGATTAAGTCGGTAAGGCCTTCTTTTGCTTTGAAATATCCACCGATCATATACGATAGTAAAAATGCCCCAATTGCCAATGTTTGAAAATCAGTATTTTGCAAAATGACTCCAACGAGTAAAAACAACCCACCACCTATTGAAAAAATTAATTGTTGATGCTCTTGAAACGTGGACTTTTTCGTTCCAATTTGTTCTTCTACGTTCACACAGCATTTTGCATCCATTTTTCTCATCTCCCTTTGTGATCATAAATCTCTAGAAGTAGTTTTTAAAGTTGCTTAATCCCGACCGCTACCAGAGTACTTTCGTTTTTCTTTCAATTGAGAAAAAAAATCAAAGTCATTACCCTGAAAAACGACGAATTGCTGCCACCCATATAGGACGACAGCAATACCGAAAACAATCTTTAAAATTTTTTTAGTTACCCTTATAGTATCATAAATTGCAGTAAGTGGTGACAGATTTAATGTTGGAAATTAATTATTTGTAGATCTGAAGTTTTGAGTTTTGAATGAAGAGTGTTGAGTTTTGAGTTATTTGAGGGTAGAGCTTCGCAGTGTCTTCTATGAAATAAATTCGCTCGATTTTCTTTCAAAACTCAAAACTCACCACTCA
>SKSA01000360.1 GCA_007118195.1 Anaerobacillus sp.
AAAGCTATAGATCGATTGATCATCATCACCGACAACACATAAATTTTGCGATTTTTTTGCTAGAAGTGAAATAATTTCATATTGAACTTTGTTAATGTCCTGAAACTCATCGACTAAAATATAAGAAAAACGTTGCTGATATTTTTCCAGTAATGACGCGTTTTCAATTAATAATTCGTAACAGCCGAGTAACATATCGTCAAAATCAAACTGCTGTGTTGCCTGTTTTGTTTGTTCATAACGCTCATATAATATTTTTACTTTTTCATCCCAATCGGTTTCAGCTCGTACTTGTGATGGTTTTAATATATGATTTTTCCAATAACTTATTTGTGATAAGGCTTGATCGAAGGCAAATTCCTTTTCGTCAATTCCGAGTTCTCTTGAAGCTTCTTTTATGATTTGTTCTCGTTGCCAGTCCCATTTTAGTAGGTTGTTCGGTTGCCATAATGCCCCTTGATGATGCATGAGCATTTTGTAAAAAATACTATGAAAAGTACCAACAACGAGTGTTTGTAAATCTCTCTCGGTAATGCCAGGAAATGAAGCCATCCTTTTTTTCATTTCTTTTGCAGCTTTTGTTGTAAATGTCACTAACAATAAACGGTTACTAGCAATTTTCTTTTCCGTTAACATGTACGCCGTTCGTGTTGTAAGTACTCGTGTTTTGCCACTTCCTGCTCCTGCTAAAACGAGAAGTGGTCCCTCGGTCGTTGAAATAGCCTCCCACTGACTCGCGTCAACACCGTATTTTTTTTGTTCACTGGAAGAGGTTGGATGGTGTTTAAAAGGTGGAATACTTCGCACCTCATAAGGATTTTTCCATCCGGTTACAGTATCACTCGTTTTATGTAACGTTGCTACGCCACCGTTGATTTCACGTTTTGAAGGGTGTGTAAAGCTTCCAACTGAATGGTTGGAAGGTGCTTCGGATTTTTCTTCTAATGCTTTAACCGCCTCATCACAGTTAAAAGTTTGACTCGGATGTATGAAAAGAGGTGGCTCATAAATACTAATTTTCAGCTTTACATTTTGCTGGCAACACGGACAAGAAAGCTCTCCACGCTGACTGGCCAAAAATAGCTTTTGCAATTGATCACGCTCGATTTTCGTTAAATGGATCATTTGATCTTTATATAATGCAACTTTCATGGAAACCCCCACTTAATGAACATACTTAAAATCAATAGAGTGAATTTCATAATTACATAAATTGAGCCAAATTAAACTATATGTAGTTGCGAGCGTTTCAACGCAACTACATATAGATACTTAATGGCGATGAGATTGATGAAATTCATTAAACTACTAAACAACTATAGCAAAAAAACGAGAAACATGTAAGGGAAGAGAGCATAGAATAATATAGCAACTGCATTATGATTGTTTTTGTTGGTTAGTTAGCTGGAAAGGGAATACCTGACTTTTACATGTTAAATAGTGACGGTACATCGTCATGCTTGTTTTTGTAAATAAAGAATCGGGTATTAATAAGTAAAGTCATTTTACGGAAAGCCAAATATTCGCTTAGCTACGCCCAAAGATTTAAGAGCGCATTCTTTTAGAAAAAAACTTATGAAAGGGTATCCTTAACAACGTTCTCTGGTAAACGAAAGCGATTAAAAAGTAATTACCGATAATTCGGGGGTGATGAAATGGGGTACGTTCCACCAGTTCGTGATCAGCAATCATTCCAGTATGGTAATCGCAGCATTCACTCTCACCGTAGTATTAAGCAAATATCACCAGTTTCGAAAGGGGAATTCCACCGCGTCTTATCTGAACAAGAGAAAGAAGCGTTTAATGACAGTTATAAATATTACAAAGCAAATGACGAGAGGAAATATAAAAAGCAAAAAAGCAATAAAGTGCTCAGTGAGTTGACTGGGAAAGGAACATATATTGATGAGGTTATATAGAGGGGGGAGCCCCTCTTTTATTTTTGTCTAGGAAATTATAAATACAGATTCTTCTTGATCAATTACTTCAATCACATTAGAAATCGCCGCAGCTGCGTTGTTCGGTTTTAATTTATGGGCATTTTCTTGCATCATTTTACTGTAGTATTCATTAAAAATAATCCGCTCTAATAAAACTGGTATTTCTTCTAGTACTTCAGCTTTGATAGCCGCACCATAATTCATTAAAAATTGACTGTTTTGCTCTTCTTGACCTGGCAAAGGTTGAAAGATAAGGATCGGTGTTTCACAAACGAGAGCTTCAGACATCGTGACACCACCTGCTTTCGAAATGATGACATCACTTGCTTTTAAATATTCCATAAATAAATTCGTAAACCCTAGCGCGCGAATGTGATTTTTACTTTCCATCCGTTCTATTTTTAACTTCGCCTTTTTATTATCGCCAGTGACACAAATGATTTGCAATTTCTCCTCATATGCCTCGAGGCCAGATAATATTTCAGTGAATTTTGCTAAGCCGACTCCTCCTCCAGCGACTAAGATCGTTTTCATTTTTTCGTTAAGATGTAGCTTTTTTCGCCACTCAATTTTTGAGTGGTTTTGGATGTTTTCCTTAAAAGTAGGTATACCCGTAGGGTGAAACTTTTGCTGGTCTAAATTGTAAACATTTGCATAATAAAGCAAATGTTCAGAAGCGATAAAATAACGATCGACTTCTGGATGAACGCTCATTGGGTGAACCGCAAAATCGGTTAATAGTGCATAGAGTTGTATGTGTAACTGTTTTTTTCTAATGACATTAGCAAGTAATGTTGTTGCAATCGGATGTGTCGTAATAACAATATTTGCACATTTTTCTTGTAATGTACGGAAGAGCTTGTTTGTTAAAAATGCATTAAATTGTTTTAAAAATATTGTATCAGGGTTGTTTTCGGAATAATGATAAATCTTCCCCCACAAAGTAGGACGAAAGCGTAGTAAGTGTAAATAGCTATCTAATACGACTTTATGAAATAGTTTGTTGATCACATCAAAAGTGTCGATGACCTCAACGTCATATTGTTTTGCTTTTAATTGCTTAATTAATACATTAGAAACTTGATTATGTCCATTTCCAAATGAAACTGAAAAAATGACAACTTTTCTTTTTTTCATACTGAAAAATCCTTTCATTAGTAGAGGATTTAATTAAGCAGATTTCCGGTTTATTTGTTCTTATTATGACGATGTTAAACCGATTTCATACAAAAAAGCGATAAGCCAACGCTTATCACTTTTTATAAAAGTGCTATATATGTTTTTTCATTGTTACGTGAGGAATGCCAGCATCTAAAAACTCGCCAGAACTGACCTCGTAGCCAAGTTTACGATAGAAGTTTATTGCTTGAACTTGGGAATTTAACTTAAAGGCAGAAAATCCACGTTTTGCCCCTTCGGCTTCGATCTTTTCCATTAAAAGTTTACCAATGCCTTTTTCACGATAGTCAGCATCAATACAAATTCTTTCTACTTTCCCGTAACCATCAAGTTCACGGAGGCGTCC
>SKSA01000294.1 GCA_007118195.1 Anaerobacillus sp.
ATCACAACTCGAACACTTACCCGCTTTTGATTTTTGAATAAAACGGTACATTGTCCAACCTGCATAAGTAAAAATAATTACTCCAATGACAATACTAGCGAACATCGTTTACACACCTTTCTTGTTAAAATCCTAGTAAAGTACCTACCTGATAAATAAGGAAGGACAACGTATAAGCAAGAATAAGAGCATAGATGATTGAAACAATCGTCCACTTTAAAGAATTTGTCTCCTTTTTTATTGTAGCTACTGTAGCCATACATGGGGTATAGAGTAAGATAAAAGCCATGAAACTATATGCCGATAGTGCTGTATAATGATCTGTCATTAAGGCTTGAAGTGAAGCTACATCAGGCGCAAAATACATAATATTCATTGTTGATACAACGACTTCCTTTGCTAGAAAACCGGTTAGAAGTGCAGCACCCGCTTGCCATGTACCAAATCCGAGTGGTTGTAATATTGGAGCAATAACGCCTCCTATTAGTGCTAAAAAGCTATCATTCATTTCTACATCAAATCCACTTGGACCAATAAACGTTAATAACCAAATAAAAACAGATCCCGCAAAGATGATTGTTCCCGCTTTTTTGATAAAGCCCTTCCCTTTATCCCAAACACTTCTAGCTAATGTAACCCAGTGAGGAAGTCGGTACGGTGGCAGTTCTATTACAAAAATTGAAGCCTCATTTTTTAGCAGCGTAGAGGAAAAGACCTTGGCTAAAATTAAAGCAACGACAATGCCTAGTACGTATAAAGAAAGAACGATTAACGCTTGATTATTGACAAAGAATGCAGCTGCAAACAGTGCATAAACTGGCAAACGCGCTGAGCATGACATGAGCGGCATTAAAATAATGGTTAATAGGCGCTCTCGCGGTTGCTCAATCGTTCTTGCGGCCATAACTCCAGGTACGTTACAACCAAAACCGATGATCATTGGGATAAACGCCTTACCGTTCAAACCGATGTTCTCCATAAGGCGGTCCATCACAAAAGCTACTCTCGTCATATACCCTGAATCTTCTAAAAATGAAATAAAGATGTACATAATAAAGATTTGAGGAATAAAAACAAGAACACCACCAACCCCTGCGATGATACCGTCAACAATTAACGCCTCTAAATATGGTGAAGCATTCATTGCAGTTAAATATAAAATTACCCATTCTGAAAACGGCCCTGATAGAAATCCGTCGAGTAAATCTGATAGCGGGAAGCCTAACCAGTCGAAGGTGAGCATAAAAACTAAAAACATGATGAAAAGGAAAATAGGAATACCTAACAAACGATTTGTAACCACTCTATCTATTTTCTCGGTTAATGTTGTAGATGGTGTCTCTACTTTTTCTTGGACTTCTGTTAATAGGGATTGGATAAATTCATTTCTTTTACGGTAAATGTAATGATGGACAAATACACCTTCCGTTTGTTTAATACTTTTCTCAACTTCTTTATATAATTCATCTAACAACGGCGTTGGAACGAGCGACTGTAAATATGTATGAACAAATGAATTGCCTTCAAAAAACTGTAGCGCAAGCCATCGTGGTGGTAGAGGTGTTTCACTAGTGATTTCATTTTCAATTTGACTAATTGCCTTTTCAATAATACTACCGTAATAAATATTGATATTGAGTGACTTAGTCGCATTATGACTACTAGCAATTTGTTTACTTAACTGAGGACATCCCTTCCCAGTCCTTGCAATGATTGGAATAACAGGTACCTTTAATTTATTCGACAAACGTTTTGGATTTACAAAAGTACCATGTTGTTCAGCAACATCTGTCATATTCAAACCGATCATTAAAGGTCGACCTAGCTCTAATAATTGAATTGTTAAATGCAAATTTCGTTGTAATTGCGAGGCATCTAAAATATTCAAAACATGAGTAAAAGACTCGTTTAATAAAAAGTTTGTGACGACAGCTTCATCATTTGTAAGTGGATTTAAGGTGTATAAACCGGGTAAGTCAATTAACTCACCTGAATTTTGCTTCAGTTTCCCTATCTTTTTTTCAACGGTAACACCACTCCAGTTCCCTACATAAGCATACGATGTTGTTAATTGATTAAATAATGAAGTTTTCCCTGTATTGGGATTTCCTATTAAAGCAATCTTTTTCATTTCTAGTACTCCACTTCTATTTTGATTAAATCTACTTTACGGAGTGCAATCCGATTTCCATTACTTTCGATCATGATCGGACCTCCAAAGGGCATTTTACTTAGCACATTTACTTCCGTTCCCTCAAAAATACCTAAATCTAATATTCTCCTCTTTATTAACATATCTGTTTTGGACAAATCTTTAATCGTAACCGTGTCCCCTTGCTTTACATTAGCTAGCACCATAAGCACCTCTCCTATAATGATAATCATTATCAACTAAAATATATACCTTTAGGATATGGTTGTAAATATACGGAAAGGATTTTTCACTATTTGTCCTTAACTGTATTATTACAGTGGTATTAATAGGATGTTTTTTAATGTTGATTATAATATGATCTGCTGCTGCCCGTACTATTAATCGCAGTTGCTCCCAAAGAGTAAAAAGAATCTATTTTTTAATTCTTGTAAATATGGATGGTTTTTCATAAAATAAAAGAAAAATCAAGATTAGGGATGTGGTATATGATATGTTTTTTAAACCGCGGTATGAATCTTTAAAACTAAAACTTTTAAAGTCTTTAAATGCACGCACGAAGCTAGCAGAAAAAGATGTCAGTTACTATCGGAGTCTTCAAAAAGGTTATGAAGGTGAGAAGATTTTCGATAAGTGGTTAGAAGCTGAAGGTCTGCCTAACAATTTTCTTATATTAAACGACTTGTTATTTGAAGTAAACAACACAAAGTTTCAAATCGATTCATCGGTCATTTCTTCTGATACTCTTTATTTTTTCGAAGTAAAAAATTTTGATGGTGATTACGTTATCAAAGGCGATCAATGGTATTCACTATCAGGAACTGAAATCAAAAACCCGTTACATCAATTAAAACGAAGTGAAACATTATTTCGTAAATTACTGCAGGAGTTTGGTTTTAACCTTCAAGTCAAAGCTTACCTTGTATTCGTAAACCCCGACTTCCTACTTTATCAAGCCCCTATAAATGAACCTATTATTTTTCCATCACAATTGAAGCGTTTTTTGAACAAACTTAACAGGAACCCACTACCAATTAGAAGTAGAGAATCAAAATTAGCAGAAAAATTACTAGCTAATCATTTAATTGAAACCCCTTACTCTCAGTTACCTAGTTACAACTACGAAGAGTTAGATAAAGGGATTTTATGTAGGTGTTGTAATTCGTTTTTTGGGAGGAAAAGTAGAAGCAAAGTAATATGTAATATATGCGGGCGTATAGAAAATATAGATAGTGCAGTTTTACGGAGTATAGAGGATTTTAGATTACTATTTCCAGAAGAAAAAATAACTACTCCCAC
>SKSA01000356.1 GCA_007118195.1 Anaerobacillus sp.
ATAGACAAAAAGGCTTTGAAGTATGTCTATATGTAGGTGTGAAACGGTGTCTGACACTTGTTTTGGCCCACCCTCTTATTTTACTTAACAGTCACTAATTCTACTGGTCCGTGATCATCACAATGGTCACCATGGACATGGTGAAGTCGCCCATTCACTAAATAATCGAAATGATCTCCATGAGGGACAATTTCGTGGCCACAATCTTTGTCGTGGGTACATCCACAATTCATTGGTTTACATTCGTCAGGGTTTATTTCTGTAACTTCTATTTTACATTCATCCCAATGGTCATCGTGTTCATGGTGTAAGTGTCCATTATGAATATAATCAATATGATCGTTATGCCTTATTTTTGTATGACCACAAGCAATACTATGCTTATGAGGATGGTTTTCATGAGTATGATGTTTATTTTCCATTATAACATTCCTCCCTTTTTTTCAGTGTTTCCTTACTAAGGAAAATTACAACTGACAACTGAAGGGTAATAATTAAAATACTTAGTAAAAGGTACTAAAATTTTCTTAAAAGGAAATCATTAATGAGTGATATTAGTATTTAAACACGAAAAAACGTCCATCCTATATAGGGAAATGGAGGTGAAGTGATAATGGCACAAGATGTATTATGTGAAGTAAGCAACTGTACGTATTGGGCAAAGGGCAATAAGTGTGCTGCAGAAGAAATTTATGTAGTTAGCAATAAGGGTAAAGAAGCTTCTAATCAAGAAGAAACGGATTGCAAAACATTTGAACCTGGAATGTAATAGTCGTTGAAATGGGTAGTTATAGCTATCCATTTCTTATTTTTTTATTATTGATAACAATTCTCAATTATATACATTTTTTTAAAAACTATTTTATTTATTTTGTTTTATGAACGATTACCACCTTTCTTACATATTCTGAAATTGTGTTAATTCATGTAAATAATTATAATTTTTATAAATTTATAGACAATTAGCTAATCCTTATTTTATAATGAGATCAAGTTTTGCGTTAGGGCAACATATTTAAGTTAGGTGAAGAAAATGGCTATAAAGCAATTGTGCTATTAGAACTGAAGTTTTTATGGGTCTAAAAAATTTTAAGCTGAAAGTTTCCTTAGGGAAACAAAATTAACTTTGGACAACAAGGAGGGGTTAAAATGAGACTATTTAGTCGCATTTCACCAACGTTATCTGTTTATTTTGTTTTAATCATTTTTCTCATGTTAACGTCTTTCTTTGTCGTTTAAGAAAGTTTATTTGTCTAAATAATTAAAGTGTAAGAACAACTAAGGTTTATGTTTTAGACTATATAAACAAATTAGATTTATCTAATGGTTAAAAATTACAATACTTGTTTTTATAAGGAGAGGAAGAAATGTTTAAAAAGAACTTAAGATCAGTCATCTTTGCTAGTGTAATTGCGGTAAGCTTGTTATTAGCTGGGTGTAGTTCAGAAGAAGCTACAACACCAGAAGACAATGAAGGGTTAGCGATTACAACGAGTTTTTCAGTGTTAGGGGATATTATTAATCAAATTACGGGTGACCGTGGTCAAGTAGATTACATTGTACCAGTTGGAGAAGAACCTCATGAGTATGAGCCAACGCCAGGGGACTTTGCTAAAATTAGTGATGCTGATGTTTTTTATGTCAATGGACTTGATTTAGAAGAATGGTTAGAAAATGTCATTAGTAATGTTTCAGATACAGAGATTATTACTTTATCTGATGGAGTTGTAGGAATTCCTTTAGTTGGCGATGATGAAGATGATCCTCACGCATGGTTAAGTCCGAAAAATGTGATCATTTATGTTGAAAACTTAGTAGCAGACTTGGTCGAAAGAGATCCAGAAGGTGAAGAAATTTATCGTGCAAATGCTGATGCTTATATCGATGAATTAAAAGAGCTTGATGAGTGGATTACTGAACAGATCACTCAAATTCCAGAAGAAAATCGTATGATTATCGTAAGCGAAAATGCCTTTAAATATTTCGGTCAAGATTACGGTTTTGAAACCGATGGGATTTGGGATATTAACTCTTTAGATGAAGGAACACCTCAACAATATGCTCGCTTAATTGATATCGTAAATGAACGTAGTGTACCGGCATTATTTGTAGAATCAACGATTGATCAACGTTATATGAAAACGATCTCTAATGAAACTGGCGTTGCAATTGCTGGTGAAGTATACACAGATGCAGTTGGTGCACAAGGTACCGATGCAAAAACGTATATCGGTATGATGAGAGAAAACGTGAAAGTTTTTGTGGAAGGCTTAAAATAAGCTTTCTTATATATTTAAGTGTTAAACAAAAAAATTAGGGCATGAGCTCTAATTTTTTTGTTTGTAAAGAGTTGGAAAGTTGGTTAGTTGGTCAGTTAGAAAGGATAAACTGGCATTAACCTATTAGGTGATGACGGTGCATCGTCATTATCTTTATGTATGAAAAATGTCCGGACGAGTTTTCGAGAGAGCCTCTAAAGCTCGATAGAGATTTACAGCGAAGCGAGAGAACTCGTCCGGTATTGACATCTTAGATGGTGAGGGGGTGCCGTCATGGCCGTTTGTCTGAAAATTGACAATAAGAAATCGCTTATTTTATAATTATCTTGAATTTAAGATATTAAATGACAAAGGTATGATAAAGAATATGAATAAAAATGAAATTGATAATCTATCGTTAAAGCTATTTATTGTTTTGTCGCGTGCTACTAGGGCAATAACGGATAAGGTAGAGGCTGATATTCGAAATTATGGTCTCAATCCTACGGAATTTGCTGTCTTAGAACTTTTATATCATAAAGGAGAACAGCCCATTCAACAAATTGGAAAAAAAGTACTTCTTTCTAGTGGAAGTATTACTTATGTGGTCGATAAATTAGAAAAAAAGCAGTTGTTATTAAGGGAATCGTGCCCGAAAGACCGCCGGGTGACATACGCTACGATTACTGAAAAAGGTACTACATTAATGGACACTATTTTTCCTGAGCATAAAGCTGCAATTGAACATATTTTTGAAGGATTAAGTAACGAAGAAAAAAAACAAGCCATTGCGTTCCTTAAAAAATTAGGGCTTCATGCTCAATCTCTTCTCTAATCATAGTTAACAAAACAGGAACTAAATTATTAAGTAGGGCTGACTTTGAATCAGGCTTATTTGTATGAAAAAAGAACGAGTGATTTCCTGAACGAGCCTCTAAAATTCGCTAGAAGTGCTCCTGCGGTTACTCGTCGCAAAGCTGCACGATGAATTTACTAGGAAGTGTCCCATGATGTGACCCGCGGTCAGCATCTTTACAGCGAAGCGAAAGAAAGCCGACCGACATTTTTTCATAATAGATGGTGACGGAATGCCGCCATGAGGGTTTGTATGAAAATAAAATGACGGTCGACTTTTCCGAACAAGCCTCTAAAGTCGGACGTGAAAAAATAAAGTAAAGTGAAAGTTTTATTATAAATATTGTAACAACAGCTTAAAAAAATGTTAGAATTAACTTGAGTCAGAGAACTGAATATTAAAAATAATCTGTTGTTTAACAAGTTTTAGAGAGGTGGATTGTAACTGTGCTACAAGTAATTATCCATAAGGTATTAACGAATGATCGGCAAAGAAACGGAAGATTAGCAGAAGAGGTTCGCCAAGTTGTTATCGATGTTTTAGAACTGGATGAGAGTTTTGGGAAGGTAATTATTTACGAAGCACCTATGTACGATCGTAGTAATTATGAAAATGGTGATTTGAATTTTGTTTTTGTGGAAATTATGATGTTTGCCGGAAGAACTGAAGAAACCAAAACATTGCTTGTACAACAGGTTATAGAAAAAATTGAAAAAATTGAAGGTGTCGTAAAAGAAGAGATTAATTGTGCTATTCATGAAATTAATCATGAAAATTATTATGTCGGAAAAGAAATAGCTACTAATAAGCCTACTTTAAAAAGCCTATAGCTTACATGTCATCTACACGAAACATCGACGAGCAGCTTCTCTCAACCCGATATGTGAATGTTAACCGACTTACTTCACTGCGCTGTTAAACAAACGTAATAAAGCTTTCTTCAAGCATGTCGGGCGAAGACATTCATTATTCAAAAAAAGCCACGAAACGTGGCTTTTTTTTATAGCTTAGTTTTTAAATTTTCTAAACGTTCCACAGCTTTATTAAAATCAATTTCTAGTTCGGTTAATAGTTGTAATGAAGGGTTTTGGCTAGCTTGTTTTTTTAAAAAATAAAACACTGTCGGTTTTTTATTTTTTATAATCGTCATAATTTCTGCGGAAGGCAATGAATGCTTAGCATTTCTAATCCGCAAAAACCCCCTTAAAAAATTAGCAAAGCTTGCTAAAGAACTTTTTTCATCGGGTGAAGTTTCGATAAGTTGTTCAAATTTAATAAGTGCTGCCTTCAAATCGCTATCTTTACTCATATGCATTACCCCTTAGATCGTTTTCTGATAAAAGATTAGAAATCTGTATAGATAAGCTAGAGTGTAACTCGTATTTGGTAGCTGGCTGACATAGACCTTAATAGATCGTTAGTCCCTATAGCTTTGCGACCTTATTTTTCAATAAGTATGCCTTTATCTATACTTATTGCCATTATAAGTGACTTATACACAGAAAGTAAATAAGATATATGATTTAATAAGGCTTACATAAAAGCTAGGTATTTGGTCTGGGTGTCATCCTTGCGCATATTCTGTGTATTTTATAAATATTCTTGTCTCACTTTAGCAATCGCCTCTTCTTTTGAAGAGATATCTTGATTTAAATAAGCGCATTCAATGTCTAATATTATTTTTGAATAAAGAGGTCCAGGCTTTAAATTTAAAGTTAATAAATCATTGCCATCAATTAGTTTCGGCATTTCGCACCGTTTTTGTAAGTAAGCTTTTAATATTTCAACTAAGCCGAATGGCAATGGTTTTAAAACGGCATAACTAATAATGGCCTCACTTCTGTAATTTTTAAGGAAACGATGAATGTTACCTAATGTGGGATTTTTAAGGAAATTTTGGTCGTCAAACAGTAACTCAACAATTTCCTCAATAATTTTTAAGCTATCATTATTCAAGGCGAAATCTTTAACAATCTTGACCCCGTTTTCACTTTGTGAAAAAAGAATCGCTAAATAACAAATCCAGGTTTCACTATTTTGTATTTGTTGTTGTAGTGGTTCAACTTCATCAACTAGTGACTTAAATAGTCTCAATTTTTGTTCATCAAAAGAGTTAGTACCAACTAAGAAACGGATGACTCCGATCTCGTGAAGTCGTACAAGAGCTTCTACAGGATGATCTTCTTTAAGTAAAATATTTAATTCATGAGCAATTCTTGGTTTTGATGTTGATATTATTTTGTCAGCAGAGATCATCGCTAACTCTAACGTTTGTTGATCCATGTTAAAGCCAAAGCGCTGTTCAAAGCGAACGGCTCGTAAAATTCTTGTTGGGTCTTCAACGAAACTAAGGTTATATAAAATTTTGATTTTGTTATGCTCGATGTCATTATAGCCATGAAAATAATCAATAAGATTACCAAAATGATCGTTATTGATTTTGATAGCCATTGCGTTAATCGTAAAATCACGGCGGAACAAATCTTCTTTTAAACTTGACATTTCTACTGTTGGTAGTGCTGCTGGATAGTCATAATACTCTGTTCGTGCTGATGTAATATCAATTTTTAAACGAGAGGGATGTTTCCAAGTCGCTGTTCCAAATTTTTCATGACATCGTACCGTTCCTCCTAAATGTTCAGCTAAGAGATTAGCAAAAGTGATTCCATTTCCTTCAACAACGATATCTATATCTTGATTCGTTCGCCCGATAACTAAGTCGCGTACTATACCACCAATGACATATGCTGAATAGTTGACTTGATCGGCAAGTTTCCCAATTTCTTTTAAAAGCTGTAAAACTTCAAAAGAAAGGAATTTGTTCATTCGGTCGATCAAGCTGATTTCCAATGGCTTTTCTAGACGATTTTTACCTCCTGTTCGAAGCTGTTCACCGTGGAGAGCTTCAATGACATTTGTTCTAGATATTATCCCAATGATTTGATCGTTATCGATAACGGGCAGTCGTCCGACGTTTTCTTCAATCATTAAGTGTTGCACTTCTTCTAGTGAAATCGTTGAATCGATGGTAATAGGGTTTGTACTCATATATCCCTTTACTGGTGCATGACCTAGGCCATGGTGGTTAGCTTTATCGACATCTCTTCTAGAGATAATACCAACTAGTTTTTCGTCTTCCAATACAGGAAATCCGGTATGTCCATATCTCAGCATCATCTTGCCAGCATCCTCGATCGATGTTTTCGTAGAAACTACTTTAACTGGACTCGACATTATATCTTTAGCAACTAGTGCGGGTTTAACGGTTTGAGAAATAAACTTTTTTACGATATTTAAAATGTCATGAAAATCTCCGCTTTTAACCATGGCTGATGCTGCCTTTTGGTGACCACCACCACCAAGCTTTTTAATAAGTGGTAAAATATCGATGCGCTCTGATGACGATCTCCCAACAATAAAAATTCGCTTTCCCATTTCAACGACGAAAATTAAAGCATCCGTTCCCGTCATTTCTAACGCTTTTCTTGAAAGAAATGCTAACCCACCAGTGTATTCGTTTTGTTGATGAGAAGCAATTAAAATGTCGACTCCATTAATATAATGTTCTTCACTTTGTTGTAGTAAGCATTGAAGTAAATACTGCTCCTTTTCTTGTAATGGAGTTTCGGAAAACTTAGAAATGAGTTGTAAGTTAGCTCCATTTTCAATTAAAAAACTTCCTATAATTAAATCTCTCGCTGTCGTATTTAAATATGTAAAAGAACCTGTATCTGTATAGAGTCCAAGGGCAAAAATGGTTGCTTCAAAGGAGGAGATAGAAATATTTCTCGCTTCGATTTCTTCTAAAATGAGTGTAACCGTTGCACCAACTTTTTCGATCGTGGTATAGTTGGCTACAACATTATGCTCGTTTACTTCGTGATGATCATAAACAATAAACTCCACCGTTTCTTTTTTTATATATTTTGCAATGTCACCAATACGTTGTAATGAAGCAATATCCACCATAATGACGGTACTAACAGCTTGCCAATCAATTTGGTTAGGATGGTATAAATTTAGTGAATCACGATAGATTGCTAAAAAACGTTCAACAGCTTTTCCTTGTTTTGTTGGTAATATTAACTTAGCTTGTGGGTATAATTTTTTTGCTGCGACCATCGAAGCAAGTCCATCAAAGTCTAAATTGACATGGGAAATAATTACTTGCAAAAGGTTAACCCCCTATTCTGACAAATCTCTTTTAAAGATAAGTGTATCAAAATGTTGTAAATAATTGTAGTTAAACAAAGAGGTTTTGTAATATATTGTAAAATTTATTACTCTTTCATGACAAAACTATCCATGTGACATTGGTCACCGAAAGATTAGATGAAGTTTATGTATGATGGAGTTAAGTTAATGAAGTTCTCAAAATCCTAAACGACGATAGCACGAATTAATTAGAAGGAGGTTGATGAAAAATGGAAATCATAAATTATGCTAGTTCGTATGAAATCCCTGTAGCGAAAAAAATGTTACTTCAATTTGACACTGGAATGGTGATGAATTTGCAGCTTAAAAAAGGCGAAAAAATTCCTCGTCATTTAGCACCATGTGAGGCGATTATCGTTGTTACAGAAGGTGAAGTGATTTTCCGTAGTGGGAACGATGAAAAAGTTTTAAAACAAGGTATTTTAGCAAAATTGGAAGTTGAAGATGATCACGAATTTGAAGCTGTTGAAAACTCAAGTATCGTCGTTGTTAAAGTGAATGGGAAATTGAATTGCTAAAATTTTACGAAACCATGCGCACAAGAGAAGCTTAAGGTTGAGAATAGACATCATTCCATTGTTTATAGATCCCTATCCTTTAAAAGAAAAAGTGTAAAAACTTCTGATAGGAAGTTTTTACACTTTTTTAACTTTAAATGTGCTAATCATGAGAATAGCTAAAATAATTATGATAAACATAAATGCTGGATCAGGAATAACATCAACAAATAAAAAACTAATTGTAAGAATACATCCGCCAGCAGTAATCGGTAAGCCGACGAAATACCCTTGATGGTCTGAAACATTAAATCTTGCTAAACGAACAGCTCCACATGCAATGAAAATAATCGTAAATATAGCACCAGGTGTTCCGAATTCAGTTAAAATTGCAGAGTATAACAATAGAGATGGTGCTACTCCGAAGGAAATAAGATCACATAAGGAATCGAGTTGTTTTCCTAAGTCAGATGTTATATTGAGTCTTCTAGCGACGATCCCGTCAAAACGATCAAAAACGGCAGCCAAACAGATAAATAACAAACTTGTGTAAAGCTCACCTTGAAGAACAAATATGATGGCGAAAGCGCCTAAACTTAAATTTACGATCGTTAATAAGTTGGCTGCTTGGCTTCTAAATTTTTTAATTGTTTGGTCTAGATGTTGTAGGATAAACACATTCATCACTCCTTGTGATAAACTAACGTTATTATCGTTAGTTCCTTTACAATATATAAAGGGTTATTTTTATTATAAATTGAGTTAACAATTATTGATATACTTTTTTGTAAATAATTTAACTTATTAAAAGATAAAAGTAGCTTCAATGGGAAGTGTAACATCCTACAATTTTTATAAAAAAATGATTATTCTGGAGGAAAAAAGTGAAAAAGAAAATTTATCAATCGTTTGTAGAATTATCTGGAAACCGTTTTAATTCATATTTGTTAAAAGCTTTCACGAAATCGAAAATAAGTAAAATTTTAAATAAATCTTTTGTGAAAGTTTATAACATTGATGAAAAAGAAATGGAAAAGCCTCTGCACGAATACAAAAGCTTACAGGAGTTATTTATAAGAAACTTGAAAGATGAAGCAAGACCTATTGATCAGGGGCCTAATAGTGTCGTAAGTCCCGTAGATGGCATTCTTGCCAATGTAGGTGAAATTACTGATAAATGTACATTCCATGTCAAAAACCAAGATTATAGCTTAAGCGAGATGCTTGGCAATAAAAAAAGAGCTGAAAAATATAAAAATGGTACTTATATCATTTTATACTTAAGCCCTAGCCATTATCACCGAATTCATACCCCAGTTTCAGGAACTGTTGTAGGAAAGTGGGCATTAGGAAATAAATCATATCCGGTGAATGAATTAGGTCTCAAGCTAGGTAAACGCCCTTTATCAAAAAATTTCCGATTTATCACCGAAGTTCGTTTACATAATGAAAAGCATTATGCATTAGTGAAAGTTGGAGCAATGAATGTCAATAGCATTCACCCTACTTTTAAAGGCGATGAAGTAGAAAAAGGCAAAGAAATGGGTTATTTCTCTTTTGGTTCGACGGTTGTCCTTCTATTTGAAAATAACACAATCACCTTGGTTGATTCCATAAAGACACCAATGGATGTAAAAGTAGGGATGAAAATTGGTTCTTTTTAAGTTGAATTCATGGAAATTGTCCGAATTTTACATTTAAATGATGGCGACTTACTTGTTGTCATGAAGGTTTAGTTAGTCGTATAAAAAGGTTTTGGGGTGGTGAAATTTTGAAATTACTATCAGGATTAGCACAAAGGATTGTCAATGAGGTTACTGACATTTTAGATGAAGAAGTGATTGTCGTTAATCATAACGGAATAATCATTGCTGCAAACGACGTAAATCGTGTTGGCAATTTTCATGAAGGAGCACAAATTGCCGTAAAAAGAAAAGAAAAGTTCGTCATCACCAAAGAAAATGTCTTTAACCTTAAAGGTGTTAAAGCAGGAATTAACTTGCCAATCATTTTTCATAATAAAGCGATTGGTGTCATCGGCATTACCGGTGAGCCGAAAGATGTGGAGCAGTTTGGTGAACTGATTCAAAGAATGACGGAGTTAATTATACAACAAGCTCATTTTCACGAAAAAGTTGAATCAAAATACCGTGGTTTAGAAACATTTGTTTATGAATGGCTCCATTTAAAACAAATCGATGATGATTTTAGGGAACGTGGAGAAATATTAGGCATTTCTATGGATATGCCACGCTGCTGTGTGTTAATAGAATTTTCTCACAATAAACAAGCGAATGATGAAAATGAACTTTTAGAACGAGAAACTTTTGAAGTATTGAGAGAGTTTTTTCAAAACGAGCCTCAGGATGTGATCGTCCAATGGGGGAATGGCAGATTTGTACTGTTAAAATCTATTCGTAATTCAAATGTTGAAGAAAGTGTCGTTAATGCGATTAAATCTGCGCAAGCCTTCATTAAAGATAATTACGGGATTGCTTTTTGTGCAGGAATTGGGACAATCGTAGATGAATCAGCAAAACTTCATTTGTCTTACCATCACGCCAAAAAAGCGCTTCGAGTTTCGGAGGAAACCAATCCTTTAATTTGTTATGATGATTTAACTTTAGATGTTGTTTTAGCTGAGTTAAATGATGAAACTCGTAAAGAAGTAGTTGAAAAAGTTTTAGGAAATTTAATTCAAGAAGATGATCTTCTTGAAACGTTAGAGATGTATTTGCATAGCGACCTCTCGATAAAGGAGACTTCAAAACTTCTTCATATTCACATTAATACTCTTCATTATCGCTTGAAAAGGATTTCGGAATTAACCGGATATTCATTAAAAAAGACCGGGAATTTGGTTACATTTTACATTGCTCTCTCATTCTGGAATGAAATTAGATGAAAATACAAAAAAAAATAGTGGAACGCTTCTATCTTTGTTTTTTAATACATAGATGGAAGCGTTTTATTTTTCTATAATTAGAGTACAAATAAATAATCAATGATAAAAATAATAGCAAAAGCCTGTTATAAATATCGATAATAAGGGGAGGATTATATGATTAGTCAAGAAGCTAAAAAGAAGTTGCAAGCCATTGTGGGGGAAGAGAATTATCTTGATTCAAAACAAAGTTTAGTTGCATATTCTTATGATGCAACACCCAATTACCAAGCCCTACCAGATGCCGTGATGAAACCTCGAAATACACAAGATGTGTCTGAGATCGTAAAAGTTTGTAATGAGTACAAGATACCAATTGTTCCTAGGGGAAATGCAACAAATTTATGTGCTGGGACATGCCCGTTAGAAGGCGGTATTGTGCTTATTTTTACTCATATGAATAAAATTTTAGAAATCGATGAAGAAAACTTAACAGTAACTGTTCAACCAGGACTAATTACATTAGACATGATTAATGCTGTTGAGGCAAAAGGATTATTTTACCCGCCAGATCCGAGTTCTATGAAAATCTCAACAATGGGTGGAAATATTAATGAGTGTTCAGGTGGCCTACGCGGGTTGAAATATGGTGTTACACGTGATTACGTTATCGCTTTAGAAACGGTATTACCGAATGGAAACATTATTCGTACCGGTGGAAAGCTTGCAAAAGATGTAGCCGGATATGATTTTACGAGATTAATGGTAGGCTCTGAAGGAACGCTAGGGGTTATTACAGAAGCAACTTTAAAGCTTATTCCAATTCCTGAAACAAAGAAAACAATGTTAGCTCTTTATGATAATCTTGAAGCTGCTGGTCGAACAGTATCAAAGATCATTGCCAATAAGATTATTCCAGCAACGTTAGAGTTTTTAGATCAACCAACGATCAAAGTTGTTGAAGACTTTGCTAAAATAGGTCTACCTACAGAAGTAGGAGCGGTTTTATTAATTGAACAAGACGGTCCCGAAGAAGTAGTAGAAAGAGATATTGCTAGTATTGCTAAAATTTGTGAAGAAGAAAAAGCGATATCTGTCCAAGTAGCACAAACACCTGAGGAAGGTGCAGCTCTAACAACAGCTAGACGTTCAGCGTTGTCAGCTCTTGCAAGAATGAAGCCAACAACGATTTTAGAAGATGCAACAGTGCCACGTTCAAAAGTTGCGGAAATGGTTCGTGAAATCGAAGTTATTGCCAAACGTAATAATGTTGAAATTTGTACGTTTGGACATGCTGGAGACGGAAATTTACACCCAACATGTATGACCGATGTTCGTGATAAAGACGAAATGCATCGTGTTGAAGTTGCGTTTGAAGAAATTTTTGAAAAAGCGATTCAATTAGGTGGAACAATTACAGGCGAGCACGGAGTCGGGGTAATGAAATCACCATATTTAGCTTGGAAACTTGGTGAAGAGGGCGTCGAAGCTATGAAAACGTTAAAAATGGCGTTTGATCCTAATAATATTATGAATCCTGGAAAAATGTTTGCAAAAGAATCACGTAAACGGGTGGTGGTTAATCGATGAGTCAAACAACGGAAAAAAGACAACAAGAATTAGCCATCGATATGAAAAAAGGAATGGATTATGATGAGCTAGTTAACTGCATGAGATGTGGCTTCTGTTTACCAGCGTGCCCTACTTATAGAGAAACTGGTGGGAATGAAGCGGCTTCTCCTCGTGGAAGAATTGC
>SKSA01000255.1 GCA_007118195.1 Anaerobacillus sp.
CCAACCAACCAACTAATTAACTAATCAACTTTTCCAAAACAAAAAAGACCATTGCAAAGAATGATCAATAGAATGACTATTTGACCCTCCTCTCTTCAAGTAACGCTTACGAGGTTAGCTGTCGGATTAGGGACTGAGAGTATCCCCTCTTACTCGTTGTAAGATTCACCCCAAGACAGTGATGATTACTGTCAAATTGGTTCCCCCGCTCAAAATTGATTCAGCGATTTATAGGTGTGTATGATATGTTAATTTACTCCTCTCTAAGCTGTTTGTCAATCATTTTTTTGAGATAGAAAGATTTCTATTTTGTCCACGTGTGGTGGACATTTTAAGGTTTTCGTCCATGGGGGGTGTCTGACACCCCCCATGGACAAATCGAATGAAATGTCTTTCCATCGTGGACGCAATTTAGTATAAGTAAACTCAATGTCGAAAGGGCAATATAAAAAAGAAACTACGATATGGAGGGATTAGAAAATGAAGAATATCATGGGAAAAGGTTTGGCGTTAGGGTTAGGTTTAGCGGTGAAAAGCAAGGAACAAATTGAATCTTTCGTTGATGAACTAGTCAAAAAAGGAGAAATCAAAAAAGAAGAATCAAATGAGATCGTAAATGAACTGCTACAAAAAGGAGAAGAAACAAAAAAGGAAGTGGATCAAATGATTCAAGAACGAATGCGACGAATGTTCAATGAGCTAAATCTTACAACAAAAGAAGATCTGCAACGAATTGAACAGCGAATTAATTTATTAGAACAAAAACAGCAACAAGAAATAGAATGATGCAAGGTTTCAAAGCTACCTTTGCCACATTACCAGTATTCCGAAGAGTGTGCTACATGTAATGGGTCTCCGGTGAAGCGGGTGCTTGAGTAACTTCCATCGTTTTGTGCCAAGTAATCGCAGGCACAGGCCGAGTGAGTGACTATGGCGCTTGTGCTATTCGTGTACGCAATTAACGCTACTACATCAGTCGCCATTTAGTAGTATTTTTTAATTAGTTAGGTACAAAGGGGTGTTGTTTTATTATTAGGAAGAAGATTAGGCACATCCAACGCTATCAAGAAATTGTAGCGGCCTTCACCCGTAACGGTTTCGGGTTTATCATGAAAGAATTAGGTCTTCTCGAATTACTAAGTGTGCCAAAACGTTTGTTTATTGAAGGTAATAAGGAGACACATACGAAAACGATTGGCGAACGATTTAGATTGTTTTTTGAAGAGTTAGGACCAACTTTTATTAAGATTGGTCAAATTGCAAGCACAAGGCCAGACTTTATTCCGGCGGAAGTCATTAGTGAATTAGAAAAATTACAGGACAATGTTCCCCCCTTTACATATGAAGAAGTGCAGCAAGTTTTTATTGAAGAATTTGGAGTAGAGATTGATGAAGCTTTTGCTGAGTTTCAAAAGCAACCGTTAGCGGCAGCCTCGATTGGTCAAGTTCATTATGCTGTCCTAAAATCAGGCGAACGTGTAGCGATTAAAATTCAACGACCTAATATAACAAAGCTCATTGAAACGGACTTAGAAATTCTTAAAGATATCGCAATGTTGGCTGAACGAAGGATAGATTGGGCAGCTAAATATCAACTTAGCGATATTGCTGAAGAATTTTCCAAATCACTTCGTGCAGAAATTGATTATACCATTGAAGGTCAAAACTCAGAGAGGATTTCCAAAAATTTTAATAACGACCCCAAAATTTATATTCCGAAAATCCATTGGGAATTTTCAAGCAAAAAAGTCCTCACAATGGAATATGTAGAAGGAACGAAATTAAATGAGATTAAATTAATCGAACAAAAAGGATATAACCGAAAAACGATTGCGAAACGAGTAGTTAATGCCATTTTCAAACAAATTTTGATTGATGGTTTTTTTCATGGAGATCCTCATCCGGGAAATGTCCTAGTGACACATGGAAATAAAATTGTTTTTATGGATTTCGGGATGGTTGGCCGTCTCACTCCCGAAATGCGTGACCATTTCGCTTCATTTATTATTGCGATGATGCTGCAAAGTACGGATGGCGTAGTTAAAGCGGCAATTAAGATGGGGCTCGTTCCAGAAGAAGTGAATTTGGATTTATTTACGGCGGATGTAGACCAACTTAGAGAAAAATATTACGACGTTCCTTTTAGTCAATTAAGTTTAGGTGAAGCAGTCAATGACCTTTTTTCCGTAGCATCGACACACGGAATACGCATTCCAACCGAATTAACACTCGTTGGAAAATCGCTTCTGACGATGGAAGGGATGGTAGAAAAACTAGATCCTGACTTAAGTATTGTTAAAATAGCTGAGCCTTTTGGGCGTCATTTGCTAAAAGACCGTTATCAACCGAAAAAGGTCATTGGTAGAGCCTGGAAAAATTTAACTGGGTACGGGGAGATTATCACTGATTTACCAAAAAGTATTCAACAATTTACTTCAATTATGAAACAAGGAAAAATGCGTGTTGAAATTTCCATCTCTGACCTTGATCATTTATTAGCAAGGTTAGAGCGAGTCAGTAATCGGCTTTCATTTAGTATTGTTTTACTTGCCTTTAGTATCATAATGGTAGGTCTTATTATTGGTTCATCTGTAGCTGGTGACACCTCGACATTAATTTGGCGATTACCAACCGTTGAAATTGGATTTGGAGTAGCGCTAGTTATGTTCTTATGGCTACTTTATTCCATTCTAAAATCAGGTAGGTTTTGATACCGCCTCCTCTAGTGTCCCCCCACAAAGACAAACCCTTGATTTGTTTATTTTTGATATGCTCATTTTCATTCAATGTGATCAAAGTGAACTTTCGTTGAGGGTACTCAATTTTCAATATCGACTTCAAAAGACAAATTACTGCTATTTGTCTTTTTTTAGGGGGGCGTAATCTAATTGTCGAAAATCTTTAAGAAAATTATAAAAAATCCGACAAAGTTCGTGATAAACTTTTAATAATTGTGTGTTTTAAAGCGCGTATTTAATGGTAACAAAAGGGGGGATATTATGTTACAAGATAAGGAGTTAATCTTGAAGGGGTTCGCTGCTATGAGTGATCCTTTAATGATTGTTAATGTGCAAGACAGTGAGTTTAAAATCATATATCGGAACGATGCTGTACGCAACATCTTAGGGCTCAAATCAAACATTGAAGCTTGTTGTATCGACGATATTTTCATAGAACCAGATGCAAGTTTTTATATAAAAAAAATTCAGGAAGTTTTCAAATATAAGGAAATAACTAGATTTGAATATAGCCATTTTTACGAAGAAGAGATCGTATTTGACGTGAAAGTAACCCCTATTCTTGATAATAATGGTTGTTGCGAGCAACTCGTTGTCGTTTGGCATGATATTTCTAACTATAAAAATGAGATAAATGAATTACAGTCAAGAAAAAAAAGGCCTGAAGCGGTTATCGTTGATAAAGAAATGGAACGGA
>SKSA01000128.1 GCA_007118195.1 Anaerobacillus sp.
ACGCTTCTTATCACCGATAAAATAGTCGTCTCGCCATGCTTTTGCAAACTCTCCACACGCTTTTGCATGTTCATGTTGCTCAAAAAGTAATATCTCATCATGATTTTCAGTTACAACCATATCGTCCCCCTCCGATTGATTCATAGATTTATTAAGCGTTTCTACCCTATCCAATTTTTGATTCGTAACACTCCTATAGTAATAGAAAAATATAGTTCTATTATACAATATATACCGTGAAAATTGCGGTTGCTCTTGCTGATGCTTTCGGTTGTGAAGTGAATGAACTTTATAACAACAACAAAGAAGGCTTTGCAAATATGCATGAGCCTTCTTTGTTGTCATTCTTCTACTTGGACTTCCGGTGACTTAAAAAACTAATGAAACCGACAATAAACCCTAAAATCGCTCCCCCTAAAACTTCTTCTGGCTGATGACCTATACTTTCTTTTAACTGCTTTGACTTTTTATCGTGAGCTTCGTCTTGATTATCACCACTTAATTGGTCGATTCGTTTTTCTAATTCATTTACTTTAATCGCTGTTTCACCCGCATGCTTTCTTACCCCTTGAGCATCATACATTACAATTAGACCAAAAATGATGGATAACGCAAAATCTAAAGAACGAGAACCTAGCTTTAATCCTACATATGTAGCCAAAGACGTGACACCTGCAGAATGCGAACTTGGCATACCGCCTGAGCCTAAAATTTGTTTCACATCCCATTTCCCTGTTTTTAAAGCATTAAGAGGTACTTTTAAAACTTGCGCGCTAACAATGGCAATAATAGCAGCTATAATACCTTTCACAGTGACCCCCTCCAAATACAACTTCATATTTTATCTTTCGTAACCTTACCTATTCTTATGCAAAAAAGGAGATCTTCAAACAGTAACCTCACTAGAGCTCGAAAATAAAAAACTCCCTACCCATTTTAGGTAGAGAGTTATAATTATTATTTTACTTCGCTATCACATTTTTCACACTGGTGAGTGTAACAGTCGTGCATCTCTTCAATTTCATGTCCGCAATTAGTACATTGTTTCGGTGGTAAATTCTTAAAAAATTCAGTTACTGGTTCTAACGCCATTGTTGTTACCTCCGTTTCATTGGTGACTAAATTTATAATTTCATTGTACTACAACAACGACTATTTTTCAATAGGTTGTACTAAAACAACATTAACATTGTGACAATGTTGAAAACGCTTTATTTTGGGGTTTACACACCAAGTTTTAAAGTTATAACACATAGGTAAAACTTAACTTTTTGCCATTGGGGTACATAGAAACCTTCAACATAAAAAAACTGACTGAAAGGTTCACTAAAATGCAACCTCTTCAGTCAGTTTCTTCTCTATACTAATAACTGATCTATCTTTTGAACTAAATTTACGATTTCTGGTTTACTTACTTGCGCATTTGCTCCTACTCGTTCGCCTTTATGAAATAAGTCTCCACTAATTAACGAACTGAAAATAACTACTGGAATGTCATTAAGCTCTTTATGGTCTTTAATACGTTTCGTTAAATGATGTCCATCCATTTTTGGCATTTCAATATCTGTAATAATTAAGTTCGGCAGCTGAGAAATGGTTTGTTCATTTTGGGCTAAAGCCTCTAAATACTCCCACGCTTCTTTACCGTCCTCAAAAAAGTGTAAATTGTTATACCCTGACTCTGTTAAAGTATCTTCTAATAACTTTCTTAAAATCGGTGAATCTTCCGCAATGATTAACTTTTTATTAGAGCGCTCACGCTCTCCTAGCGATTTTAATTGTCCCACATTCACTCCCGATTCTGGACTTATATCTACGACAATTTTTTCATAATCTAGGAGTAAAATCATTAAATCATCCATTTTTATGACACCGATCGTTGAGCCTTCCAGCCCTTGTGAAAGTTGAGTCGGTTTTTCAATTTGTTCCCAAGAAATACGGTGAATTCGCGACACACTGTGAACATGAAATGCTACTTTTATTTTATTTAATTCAGCAACGATTAGCTTATCTTGTTGGGGATGCTCTGAAGGTGGAAAACCAATCACTTTTGCTAAATCAACTACTGGTATTACTTCTTCTCTAAGTCTAATGATTCCTTCAACATTCGGATGACCGTTAGGCATCCGTGTCACCGGTAGTGGATTAATGATCTCTCGAACTTTCATTACATTTATTCCAAAAACTCCACTTCCTATAGAAAATACTATAACTTCAAGTTCATTCGTTCCACTTTCTAATAAAATTCCCTTATGATCATTCGTCATAACTGACTTCCTCCCTTACTCCCATAGGCTATTTTCTAAAAAGACAGTTTAAAAAGCAACACTGTTTACGAAAACAGCCTTCAAATAAGAACTAATTTATTTCAAGTTAATAGTTTTATACCTTCATATATATTCATAGGTTACCACGTTTTTACTCATTATTCTATAAGTTGTATCGTCTATATTAGCAAATTAAACAAATTTTTATCCTTATTTACCTCAATAAATTCGATTTCACGCTCATTCATTCGATATATTAATCCATCATAATCCTCACTCCGCTTTAATTCAATTCCAACAAGTGCGGGACCATTATCTTTATTATTCTTTTTCGTATATTCAAAGCGAATAATATCATCATCAGGACCTAATACATCATCTAAAAATTCTCGCAATGCACCAGCGCGTTGTGGGAAGTTAATAATAAAGTGGTGTTGTAGTCCTTCATATATTAGCGAACGTTCTTTAATTTCCTGCATCCGACCGATGTCGTTATTCCCACCACTAATGATACAGACAATTGTTTTCCCTTTGATTTCTTCTCTGTAAAACTCAAGTGCTGCGATCGGTAATGCGCCTGCCGGTTCAGCAACAATCGCATTTTCATTATATAGCTCTAAAATCGTCGTACAAACCTTCCCCTCAGGAACGACGACAACATCATCTAATAATGATTGGCATATCGAGAAGGGTAGGTCTCCAACTTTTTTTACAGCAGCACCGTCGACAAATTTATCTATTTTGCTTAGTGGAGTAACTTCGTCTTTTTCGATAGATGTTTTCATTGCAGGGGCACCTTGTGGTTCTACACCAATCAGTTTAGTTGTTGGACTAACCCCTTTTACGTAAGTCCCTACTCCAGAAGTAAGTCCTCCACCGCCAATTGACATTAATAAATAATCGACGGGTTCATCAATATCATCCATAATTTCCATTCCAATTGTGCCTTGACCTGCGATAATTCTTTCGTCGTCAAAAGGATGAATAAACTTCTTTTCATTTAATATGCAATCATCCATTGCTTCAGCAAATGCATCATCAAACGTGTCACCGCATAAAACAACTTCAACAAACTCTCCACCAAAACGTTTTACTTGGGTCACCTTTTGTCTTGGTGTTGTTTTCGGCATGAAAATTTTCCCAAATATCTTTAAATGCTTACAAGAGTAAGCAACACCTTGAGCGTGATTGCCTGCACTTGCACAAACAACGCCAGCAGCACGTTCATCATTAGTGAGGCTTTGAATTAAATGGTAAGCACCTCTAATCTTAAATGAGCGAACCACTTGTAAATCTTCTCTTTTCAAATAAACATTGCATTCATACCGTTCAGACAATACCGGATTATATTGAAGTGGTGTATGTATAACGACATCTTTCAAACTATGGTGAGCGATTACTATATCTTCGATCTTAACTTTTTTTTGATTCATTTTTTAACCCTTCCTACAGCTACTAATATTTTTAAATAGTCTTTACTCTTATAATTTATTTATTATAACATGTTTTTTCCCGCATAAAATGCTAACAAGAAAACATTTGTTTAAACTTTGGGGGCTACTTTCTTAAACAAGGCTCTTATATCACTACAGGTAACAGCGCAGTGAAAGAAATGGACCGACATTTACATACAAAACGCTCATGACGGACATTCCGTCACCACCTAATGTGTAAAAGGCGATCGATCTCTTTCGGTGCGCTGTAAATTCGTTCCGACTTTAGAGGCTTGCTCAAGAGAGTCAATCGCCTTTTTTCATACAAAACGCTCATGACGATTTACCGTCACCATATAATATGAAAAAATTCCGGTCGAGTTCTCTCACTTCGCTGTAAAGTAACTGACCGCGGGTCACATCGTGTTATGCTTCACCGAGAATACATCATGCAGCTTTGGAAGAGCCTCCCTGTAGGTTTGTAAACAGATTAAGACATTTTAGATCTTATATTGCTATTCACAGGAGTTAATTCTATAATATTAGTATTAAACTTAATAACTATTCATAGTTTTATATTAGGAGGAACCATTTATGAAAAAAATGTTAGCAATTTTTTCAACATTATTTGTTTTTTTAACAATGTTTGCTACTACAACAATGGCTGCAGGTGAAATAGAAGCCTCATCATCATTTGAAGGACCGTTAATTTTATTATCTATGATGACTTTAGCCTACATGATCTTCTTAATTTTTACAGACAATAATTAGTAAAACTTACTTTTCACTTACTGGCCCCAAGCCAGATGTCAAGTAAAATGAGCATTGAGGCAAGTAATTGTCCCAATGCTCATTTTGTTTTAAAAAATTTATGATACCAAGGCGCTGCTGCTTTTCTTTTAAGCTTCGACTTTTTTATCTAGTAACCAAGCACAAACGTATAAAACACCAACAACGAGCAAAAGGTCAACAACAGCTGTGCCGACATAAAGAATCGCATCATTAGTTACATCCATATCCATCGTTGGTTCTCCCGCGATCGAATCAAAGTGAACAAAAAAAGAATTCATTAACGTTTCTTCTTCTAATACGACTCCCCATTCTGTTAATCCTCTATATATAGCGGTTTCTTGAAATTTAAACCAAATCCAGCTACTAGCTACCATAATTCCAGTCCCGAGTAACCAGCCCCATTTGCGCACTGACTTGGCAACCATGTAAATAAATGTAGAAACGACCCCTGTTTGAAGGGAGGCAATAAAAACACCGACAAAAAGAATCCACCCATAGGCTTGATATTGCTCAATTAAAAAATTAGGGATTATAGGGTCTGTAAAGTGGACCGCGCTTCGCTTCAGCAAAATATAAATAATTATAAACGTTAATGATAATGAAACAAAAAGTTGCGTCATGACCGCCACATATTTAGCTGTTAATAATTGCCAGCCACTTTTCGGAATGTTCATCCAAAATACTGCTGTATTATGTTTCCATTCTTGCCTAAGCGCATCTAACATCGCAAAAAACATATAAAAAAAGTGCAAAATAATTAGAGGAATCGTTAATGCAATAAAGAACGGGTTATACCTTTCGATGAGTACATAAAATAATACCGCTACCATTAATAAAAATATCATATTTAATAAAAATTTAGTCTTTCCAAGACGTAGTTCTTTTATATACAATGCCAACCAACTCATCGTAACACCTCTTTCATGGCATCTAACACACTTTGCCCTTTCTTTTCACGTAAATCTTCCACTTTTTCTGATAAAATAATTTCACCATTTTGCACTAAAAGAACGTGATCTAATAATGGTTCAACTTCTGATACTTCATGAGTTGAAATAATTAACGTCTGATTTTCCATCTCCACATACTTAGCAATCATTTTAATAATATCTTCGCGAACAAGAGGGTCTAAACCTGATAACGGTTCATCCATAATTAGAAGTGGCACTTTTCTTGATAAGGCAATGGCAATTTTTACTCTTGCACGATTCCCTTTTGATAGTGCTCCGATCTTTTTATGAAGGTCTACTTCTAATACCTCAACAATTTCTACCGCTTTTTGCTCATCAAAATCAGGAAAAACACGTTTTGAGAAACTAAGGGTTTCTCTAACCGTATAAAAATCATATAACGAATCAACCTCAGCAAGAAACGCAACTTTTTTAGCTATTAGTCTAGTTACAGTCTCCCCACAAACAACTATCTCACCAGCACTCTTGGTTAATAACCCCGCTGTCAATTTTAATAAAGTAGATTTACCACTACCGTTAGACCCTACTAAACCTATAATACCCCCGCTAGGAATTTGAAAGCTTACATCTTTAACTGCTGTTGTTAATCCGTATTTCTTTGATACGCTATAAAAATTAATCATCATATTATCCATGTTTTCACCTCTCGCCCTTTGAGCTTTGTAATGCTTCTTTCACTTGTTCTAATATTTCCAGTTTCGAAAATCCATTATTTTGCATATATATCACAAACTTATTAACATATTCTTCAGAAATCTCAGAACGTAATTGTTTGATCACCTGTTCATCCTCAGTAACGAAGGACCCTTGCCCCCTTTTCGCGACAACGACACCTTTCCGCTCCATCTCTTGGTACGTCCTTTGTACCGTGTTTGGGTTAACCCCTACATTAACTGCCGTTTCTCTTACAGATGGTAATTTTTCGCCTAACTTCAAAGATCCGCTACATATTTGTTGAAAAAAATAGTCCATAAGCTGTAAATATATTGGTTTTGAATTATCAAATGCTACACTCATAAACTTCCTCCTTCCTTTTAACTAGTAAAAGAAGAGAATGATTTAAAGAGGGTAATTGATTAACCCTCTAACTATTAATTATTTTATCGCATAATAGTTTCCACCACTTCAATTTGTTCCCTTTTAGATTAATTATTTTAAACAACTCGTTTTACATTTTACCATACCATTACGCTGCGACATCACGTTTTTGGAAAATAATCCAAGAGAGGGCATTAAAAATAATGAAATAAATCGCTAATACAACTATAGAAAATGTCATCGTCATTCCTTCAACGATTGGAGTTCCTTCAACATATTGAACTAAATACGTATTTGCAAATAAAATGTATTTCACCCATTCATATTGACTGAGAACATGAACAAGTTGAGTTCCAGTAAACATTAAAAACAATGCTAACCCTATCGCTAACGAACTACTTCTGAATACAGTTGAGATCATAAAAGCAAATGTAACCATCATTAACAGTTCAACGCTGCTTAAACTATAAAGCATAAATAGATGAGTAAACATGTTTCGTTCGATCACTTCACCACTAGCGAAAACTAAATGCGGTTGTGCGATTGCCGAATATCCAAAAAATAACCCACCAAAAGCAAATGAAAACAAGAAAAGAGCTAGTAACATCGATAGTGCAAAAATAAATGTAGCAATATATTTCGATAATAATATTTTCGCTCTTGATACCGGACGAATTAACAACAACTTAATCGTCCCCCATGAGAATTCTCCAGCGACGATCCCGGCTGCAACAATAATCGTAAACATCGTAACTAAACTAATTAAATTAACAGTAGAAGTCATATATCCCCAATAACTTTTCGTTTCTACTGGGGGAATGTCGTGTTCAAGGCGATATTGATTAATGATGATTTCTTGTGAATATCTATCTTTTACTGCAGATGGAATGCTCGGATCATCAATCAACATTTGTAATTGAATATTCTTTGAGTGGACTGCTTCACGCCAATTCTCATTCATAACTACCTCATCTTCTATCGTCACTTGAATTTGAGCGTTATTATCAGCACCTGTTACTTGCCCACTTGGATCATCTAAAAGGAATTTTGTAAACATACCTACAATTAATAACATCAAAACTAGGATCCCATACATTACCCAAGTTCCTGGGCGACGATAAATTTTCATATTTTCATTTTGAATAAGCTTCATAAAATTAAACAATCTTATCTCCCCCAGTCACTTCTAAAAATTTATCTTCCAACGTTTTTGACGTTTGTCCAATACCGTAAACTTTTACGTTTTTGTTAACAAATGACTCATTTAATTTTGGGATTTCTTCTTTTTCTAAAGCGACTTCGATTACTTCGCCATTTATATTAAATTTCTTGTTAGGATAATGTTCTTTTAACACAACACTCGCCAGTTCATGATCATCAACTTGAAAACGGATCAGGACTTCTTTTTCACCGTTGACAAAATCATTAACCGTTTGAACACCAATTAACTTTCCGTGTTGAATGATACCGATTCGATCACACATCAGTTCCATTTCAGATAAAAGATGACTAGAGACGATAACAGCTAACCCTTCTTCGGCTGCTAATCTCCTTAAATAATCACGTATTTCTCTAATTCCAGCTGGATCTAAACCGTTCGTCGGTTCGTCTAAAATGAGGACAGAAGGCGAATGTAATAACGCTTGTGCTAATCCTAAACGCTGTCTCATTCCTAATGAGTACGTTCTAACTTTTTCATGAATGCGTTCAGATAAACCAACCAACTCCACAACTTCATCAATCCGTTGTTTTGTTACTCCATTTACCATTCGCGCATAGTGAACTAAATTTTGATACCCAGTAAGGAATTTATACATTTCCGGATTTTCAACAATGGCTCCGATTTCTGAAACGGCTTCTTCAAAGTTTTTCGCCACATTTTTCCCTTTTATAATCACTTCTCCTTCTGTGATTGAAATGAGACCAACTAACATTCGAATCGTTGTCGTTTTCCCTGCTCCATTCGGTCCAAGAAAACCGAAAACCTCACCAGCATAAATTTCAAAACTTAAATCATCAATGATTTTTTTCCCTTTAATCACTTTAGTCAAATTATTTATCGAAACGACTGGCGTAACAATCATTTTTTTCCTCCCCTTTGCACTTCTGTATTATTGTTCTGCTGTATTAAGTAAATAGTACACTAAGATGCTTTGAACTGTCAATAATTATTTGCACTATCCTAATTCATCATTTGAACCTGATAATAATAGGAAAACTAAAACTTTTCCCCTGATGGGCGCGACAAACTAATTTTTTTATAGAATTTCCTAAAATTATTGAAATAAATTTGAATAATTTATGATTATTTTTTCAATTGTTACAATCATTATCGACAGTTAATGGTAAAATTTAATCATACGATTATTGGTAGAGGTGTATTTTTCGAAAAAATTATTACTGTATTTACTATTAACTTTATTGATAACAACGGGCTGTAGTTTTTTACATCCAACAAAGGGACCCGTTGAAACTGTGACTAAATCATGCGCGGTGAAAAGCCTGATGAACATATTCGTGAGCCCATGCTCTGGTATGAAAATGAAGGCGGTGGACAAGCCACTTGGATTGATGAATCAAAAAAAGTGCGCGAATCGTATTCCTCTAAATTCGCACACCTCAATAGTATTACCTTAAGCACAAATGAGCAGATTAATCCAATCCAACCTCACTTACTTATTGTATGATTTCAATTCTTTCAATGACAATATTCTCTACTGGGCGATCGTTAGGACCAACTTCCACTTGAGCAATCTCATCAACAACGTCCATTCCTTTAACAACATGTCCAAATACTGTATGGCGATAATCTAAATGTGGTGTTCCTCCGTGTTGCAAATAAAGTTCCTTCTTACCTTCAGGAACGTTACTCTGATCTAAAAATTGCTCAAACCTCGCAATATCCTCATCCCCTACGACTGGGCCACTTTGAACAATAAAAAATTGACTACCATTCATATTCGGTTGACCAGGGTTCGCCATCGATAACGCTCCACGAAAATGAGCTAAAGCAGGTGAAAACTCATCATCAAACGGTTCGCCATAAATACTTTCACCACCTCTTCCAGCTAGCTGTGGATCATGTGCACCTGGATCACCCGTTTGAATCATAAAGTCATTAATAACGCGATGAAAAAGCACCCCATCATAGTATCCATCTTCACTATGTGTTAAAAAGTTCTCAACCGCTAGCGGAGCGTATTTAGGATATAGCCTAATTATTAATTCACCTTTGTTAGTCACCATCTTTACTACTCTTTCATCAGGTTGATCTTCTGTAATAAACTGTGGATACTCTATAGGCTCAATCTCTTCAGCTGCAGGTGGTAAATCTTCATCTACTCCAGGGGCAGCTTGTCCACATCCCGAAATTAAGATCATTGATAACGATAATACTAACAAATAATTTAAATAACGCATATGTAATCCTCCTTTGATCTTTATATTATTAACTGATGTAATGCTAAATAAACGCATTACTAGGTGACTTAAATCAACGAAAAATGTTGTCTGAGAATGTATTCTAATATTATACAAGAAAATAGTGATTCATAGAAATGGAGATATCGACAATGGAACAAGTAATAACCTTTCAACGAAAGTAAGTGACATCGTTATTAAAATACCACAATCAGACAAAGTATTAAAGTATTATAAAATTGCCCCCTTCTTTTTTCTTTACTGTTGCAATAATTTTATTTATCCATTAAAATATACACGAACACAAGTTCTGATTAAGGAGGAGTCAGGTATGCACTGCTTATCTCAACAAGACCAATCGCTTTCTGATGCTTATATTACCCTTACTTACTCTCGTAAAGTTTTACAGCAAGATTTAATGAATGTTGAGAAATCGCTTTTTAAACTTAAAGAGCCGTACATTCAATTAATCCACTCATCACTTAGTGCTATTAGTAAAGAGTTATTTGAAATAAAAAAACAGATGCATCAACGAAATATAAAAGTGACATTCGGCACTAATGACGGCACATTTACTGAAGTCCATCTTTTTTGCCGAGGTTACTCGCAAACCATCCGCTATTTAAATGCAAATTTAAAAATGAAAGTACAAAATAGCCTTGAAAAGTACTTCACTAAAAGTAGTAATAGTAATTGTTCTTAACTAAAGTTTTGCCATAGCAGAAGTACAGAGACACTAGTTAAACAGCTGTACCTCTTGTTTGTCACCAACAATTAACCCAGATAAATCAGCATACATGTTACTGTTTTTATAAACAACTTCAGCACCGTCTAACACCCAAGGATCACCGAAATGAGCCATCATAAATGTTACATCTTGGTGCATCACCGCCACTTCATCTAGTGTTAATGGATGCGAGTATTTTAACAGCCCTCTTTCTGAATACGTATCACCGCAATGAAACACAACCGGAACATTGTAAGATGCCGCAAGTTCATAAATAGGATCATATACTTTGCGTAAGCATAATACGGATAGTAACCTAAATAAATTTTCATACCTACAACTCGCTCTTTTTGCAACTCTGTTTCTAAAGCTAGTAACTGCTGTTCTCCTAATGAATGTGGATTAACTCCTGAGCAATACACGATATTGCGGTGGTCCTCCCTTAACATATCAAGCCCCATTCCCCTCCCCAGCCTTCTATGCTATTGTTCCACATTTCTGCCACCTTAGCTGCCAAACTACGATCATACTCAACAATCTTAAGCTTTGTTGCAATCTCTCCCATAAATGAAACCTCCTTCTCTCTATTACGCTCGATCCTATCCCTGTCTTAAAACAAAGGCTTTTTTCGTAAAAGTGTTGCTTTTTGACTACGAACCAAAAAACAATCTTTTTAAAAGATCCAAAACAAAAGAGCTGAATCCAAATGGAATCAGCCCTTTCGTTAGACTATCATAATTTATAAGAGGGCTTAGAAATCTCCATTTACTAACACCTCATTATTGTATCAACATTTAGTAAAATTGGGTACATAAAACTTGTAAAATTTTACCGTTCCTATCTATTCGAAAAACTTCCCCTTTACTTGTACAAAAGCATTATTTAAAGCACCTTGTATTGCTCTGCCACGATCCTTCTTTCTCTTTTTAAATTCAGTAATGATCTCTTCTCCTGAGTATCCTTCCTTTAAAATACTTCTTAAAATCATATCCGAAAAATCATCTTCTTTTACAACTAAGTAACCATCGAGGAGAATACTTATGTTTTTGTTAAGTTTGTTAATGCTTTTAACGGTAGAAACAAAAGTTGCAGGGTCATTCGTTCTTTTCGTAATCGTAGCTTCTAGCATAAATTTCTGTTGTGAACTATGTAACTGTTTAAAATTTTCTTCCCACTCTTCTGAAACAACTACTTCAAGTAACCAGTTTTTTTGTACTTCCTCTTTATTAATAATTAAACCATCGACAAGGGGAATTTCTTTAGGTTCTGTTTCATTGTCTAAAAGAATTATTAATGAGCACAATTTAAACGTTTTCATTTATTCAACACCCCTAAATTAATCTTATCTATATCATAACATACTTAATAATGGTCTCCCATAGCAAAGTAAAAGCAGAAAATGGCTTACTTGAAGAAAAATCGACAGCGAACCTTTATCACCGCTACTTAGTATGTAAATGTCGCTCTAAAACTCAGCCGGAAACTGGACAGGCTATACATTCATAAAAAGGTAACCGCCTTAATTTTATAACAGAGTATGTGATGGTGTATGTGGATGATGCACAGTATGTGGGAACTGCGTAGTATGGGGGGAATGTGCAACAATCAGGAACTGCGTAGTATGTGGAAACTGCGCAACAATCGGGGAGTGCGTAGTATGTGGATGGTGCGCAGTAAATATAAGGGAGCTGCACGACATGGGGGTGATGTGCAGTA
>SKSA01000385.1 GCA_007118195.1 Anaerobacillus sp.
ATTATTATAGATAAACATATATTGCTATGCCAGCTAACGCCCCTAACCCCATAATTGCACCAAAGCCCGCAAGTACAGCAACCGCCGTCCAAGTTTTACGTTTTTCTTCTTTAGGATTTATTTCTTCCGAATAATATTCTTCCTTTAACACTTCAGCCATAATGATCACTCCCTATTATTTTATAACCTTGAACATTAAACTTGGCTACTTCAACTCACTATTAGTTACCTTAATTTTATTACAAATAAGGTCGATTATGTTTGAATATTTGTTGAATAATCTAAAGAGTTAGAGTTATTATTCACAAAACAAATTTGAGTGGCCCTTATTCTTTCGATTTATTTCCTCCATTTTAAAGAAGGATTAATGAAAGCATATAAAATTAAATAATGCGCACGATAATGATTAAGAGAAGACTATTAAATGTTAGGAGGAATTTCGATGAAACCAAAAGATCATCAAGAAAAACAACTAGAACTTGAACAAGCTTTTAAAAAAAATCAAATGAATCCTCAGAAGTCAAAAGGTAAAGCCCCTTCGATTATGAGTCAATATCAACTTGTGGAAATGGGAGGAATGTTGTTTGATCCAATTAAACAAGATCAAAAAAACGAAATCAATTCTCCTTCTGTAGATTCATATGAACAACAAGTTAACAGCAGTAGCCAAATACTTGTCGAACTTCAGCAAGCTCAACAAGCAGTTCAGCAAGCCCAGCAACACTTACTGGATGAAAATCAACAGTTACAGCAAGCCTTATATGAGCTTCACCAAGCACAAGAAAAAGTAAAACAGTGCCAAAATCAAGTTCAACAAACTCAACAGGATGTTCAAACTACTCAAGCTACTGCAAATTCAATAGTAAATAAACTTAAATAGTAAGGATGAAGAATCTTCACCACAAGTGTCTGATCAACCAAATGTTTATTTATATGTAACATTGGAGAGAAAAAAGAGGTTTTCCAAAAGTTCAATGAACTCATAAAAAAACCTCTAAAGGTATACTTCTTTCTAACTTCACTACAGACCCTACATGGTTTGAATAGTGATAACAGAAAATTATAATGTAAAGGCGTTTACCTTTTTACAAATTATTTCAGCTAACAACTCTATCTATTACTGTAATTAGCACGACACTTTTCACATCGCCTTGGGTGTACAAACCCTTTTTGTTGATAAAACTGTTGTTCACCTACTGTAAAAATGAACCGTTCACCACATTGATAACATTTTAATAGAAGATCTTGAGGAGCCTCTCCCTCCAATACTTTCTTCATAGATGCCTATCTTCTTAATAATGAATGACGATCAATTGGTTCATTTAATTCCAGCGCCTTGATTACTTCTTTAATCTTAGCTTTTACCTTTTTGTAATCAATTTCCGCCCATGCTTTTAAATATGGTATGTACCTATTGTCTCGTGTCTCTTTCACCTTCTCAAGAAACAAAAAGATCATTTCACGGTTGCGATCTTTTAAATAACTCATGTCTGGATGACTAATTCCTTGTTCTAAACACTGCTCCCATTCACGCAAAAATTCATCGGCACGCTGGTTAGCCTCAACCTGCCAACCTCGTTCCGTAAAAACGATCATCGGTAATTTCCCGCTGTATTCAATATCTAGAAAATCATAGTCAATCATCCAATCGATTTTCTCCATAACCTCTTCAAGTTTTTCTGATTTAAAATAACCATAGACCGGACAATTATCCAGCCCCAACTGTAATACCTTTTTCTCACGTGAGCCCTTCAAAATTTTAGCAAGGAGCGTCCGTCCTCCTTGCGCTATAATTTCATCGGCTGCTCTTAGAATGGCTCTTTTATCTCCTTCCGACAAATGGCTATTATTTACTTTCTTCAAAACGGCAACTCCTCCCTGAAATATCGTTTGTTTTAGAGGTGAATTTACTTTTTCGTACTTCTATATGTTGCTTTTTTGATTGTTGATTTGTTGTTGTTAATAGGCACCAGTAGGATACTTAATAATAACTCTCAAAATGACCCTACTAACAATTATGGTCAAAAAAGAAGCTTCCCATAAGTTTTATCGACCTTTGAGAAGCCTCTAAAAAAGCCTATTAGCATTTAAATATTTTTTCGTAACGGTTAGTAATTCTTTTACATACGAAAAAGTTTAGTAGGTGGCTTTTAAGGATAAAAAGAAATACATTAGATGTAAATTGTGACATGCGAGAGTAAACACTTAATAGTATTCATAAGGTAAGGTAGAGGTCTTGGGGAATAGTTTAAAACAACCTAATAAAGATCTATCCAAAATACACTCTTACACTTCCTTCTTTCTCGGCTGTTGCTAAACAACTTTTTAAAAACTCCCTGATTTGTTTATGATCCCAAGTGAAGACATCACTTTCTGCCATAGAATCCACATTATCATATAATTTATTGTAAGTATTCAATGCCTTTTCCATTTGTTGTATTGAGAAAGTAGAACTGTCGCCTGACCCGCTAACCCCTGCATAATATTTGTCAGCATCAAGTACAATGTACAAAATGGTAGCATTATAATTCGACATGTTAAAACGAGCATAAGCAATTTCATTTCCAGCTTTATTGAATCCAAAAATATCGTGTCCCATTAGAATTCCTCCTTCAAATTTTACATTTGTAGATCAAGAAGCGATTTAATCAGCCTAAAGTTAATGAATTTCATAATTCAATTTTATCGCCATTAAGATCTATATGGCTCAATTAGGTAATTATAAAATTCACTCGAGTAGTTAAAAAATAACTTCCTTGTTTACCACTCCCTTCAAGTTTTGTTTTTATATAACAATTTTTATCAAAAGCGTTTGGAAGAAAAAATGATATTAAGGTAGGGTTTAATCGAAGTTGTGAGGTTATTAAAAAAGTAAGGATGTATTTATTTTTCTGAAATTTTTAAGTGGATTTATAAATGTGAGTAAGGTCTGAGGGGGCAAACTGTGGTTGTCTATTAATATAATTTCATAAACTGGTTATCTAGTCAACACCCAATAATTCGACAAAATTCGAGTTCATTACCTTTCAATTCCTTTTACATTATTTCATAAAAATATGCACCTCCAATTGTTAGCTGTGTCTAACAATTGGGGTGCACATCAGGGACCTGTCCCCACGTCCTTGTTGAGGTAGTTAATTGTTTTTTTCATATGTGATGAATACCGTACATCTACAACACTCGTTTCCCAAATTCATGCAAAAAATCTTCAATTGCTTTTATATATTTTTCCATAATATTTTTCTTTATTTTTTCATAATCTTCTTCGTTATAAGCATGCGAAGTTGCGTTTCTTGATGAGAAATGAAAAAAGAAGCTTCCCACAAGTTCAATGAACTCATGAGAAGCCTCTTTATTATTAACTATGTTAGCAAAATGTTAGCATTTCACTCTCACCTTAC
>SKSA01000283.1 GCA_007118195.1 Anaerobacillus sp.
ATTCCTTCATATACTACAAAAAACTAATTTAGGGGACTTTCGTATGAACAAAAACTTTTTATATTGCGCTTCTTTAAAAACGAAGGATGGAACGAAGTGGGGGTTTATTAATGAAAAGGGTGAATTTGTCATTAACCCACATTTTGAGTTTGCTAGTGATTTTCAAAAGAACGGATTAGCTACCGTAAAAAAAGATGGTAAATTCGGTTGTATTGATAAGGAAGGGAATTTCGTTATTCCACCTAAATTTGAGACGATCATCGACTTTTCAGAAGGAAGAGCAATTGTCGTATTCAATGGTCGATTTCACGTAATTGATGAGACAGGACAAATTTTAACAACGAAGGGGTACAGCTTTATTAGCATGTATCAGCACAGCAGAGCAATGGTTGCCGATACCGTAAAAGATGGTAACTACCGCTACGGCTATTTAAATAAAGAGGGTAATGTAGCAATTCCTTTGCAATACGAAACCGCCAGTGATTTTAAAGATGGTTTAGCCGTCGTAAAAATAAAAGAAGGGAAGTTTGCGCTAATCGATAAACATGGAAACATAGTAACTACGTTTCACTATTTTTATGTCGGTAATTATGGTGATAAACTACTAGCTTTTAAAAAAACAAGCAATGATCGATTAGGCTATTTAGATATGAAAGGCAATGTTGTGATTGGACCGAAGTTTACAGTAGCCTTACCTTTTGAAAACGGTAGAGCGGTTGTAAATACTGCAGACGATTATCGTAAAAAATATGGCTTGATCGATCGAAAGGGTACCTACGTCATTCAACCGGTCTATAACGATATGATGATATTAGGAGAAAATCGCGTCGCTGTCGGTAGAGCGGTAGACGAAGAGAAGCCGTATCTCGGCTCTAACTATGCAATTGCCAATTGGAATGGTGAGCTATTAACTAAATTTTTATATGAGCATGTTTCTCGCTTTGACCAAGGGATAGCCTCTGTTTCTGATGGGGAAAAAGCCTTTTTTATTGATCGTTCCGGAAGTCGAGCAAGAGGTTTGCCGGCTGTTGTTGGGGCTGATAGTGTGATGTTAATCGGAAAATTGGTTCGAGTCATGAAAAGTAACCGAATTTCCTATTTAAATCGAAAAGGGAAGCTCGTATGGAAGCAAAATACCATCATTCCCCTTACTCGCCGCTATCGGATTCTTGAAAAAAAATATGAACCTAACAAAAATTACGTCGTTTTCTACCCTCAAGTTGATGGCTTAAAAAATGCTGTGGTCGAATCTGTTGTTAATAAAAAGTTAAAAGAGCTGTCTAATTTAAAGAAAATCGCAGCTGACGAAAAACTCGAATACAGCTATATGGGGGATTTTAACGTTACATTTTTTAAAAAGAATTTGCTCGTCCTTGAGCTTTATAGTGATGAATATTATTTTGGCGCAGCCCACGGAATGCCTAGTAAAAACTATGCAAAAATCAATATGATTAACGGCTGTTTTTATGAGTTAAAAGATTTATTTAAAAATGATAGTGATTACGTTGGTTGTCTGAGTGAGATCGTTGGAACTATGATTGAAACAGATCCGCAGTACGACTACGTTTTTCCGGGAGCTTACCAAGGAATTGCAGCTGATCAGCCGTTTTACGTTACAGAAAATACTCTATATCTATACTTTGCACCCTATGAAATCGGACCTTATGCTGCCGGTTTTCCAACGTTTGAAATCCCGTTTTCGAATTTGATGGATATCATTGATACGAAGGGAGAATTTTGGCTTTCGTTTCAGTAGAAGGATGCACTTTTTTGTAAAAGACCGATCTTTTCAGTTAAAATAAAGGTAACAAATTTAATTACGAGGTGTTTTTATGAAAGTTGTAGCATTAGTCGGTAGTACGAGAAAGAATTCGACGACACGTAAAGCAGTCGACATCGTTACGAGTGAAATTAAAAAGCATGACATTGAAGTCGATATCATTCATTTTGCAGATGTGAAGCTGCCAATTTACGAAGGTGATTTAGATAAAGAGCATTATCCTACTGAAGTAAAGCAATTTATCGAGAAAATGGCTGAAGCGGATGGAGTTATTCTTGCTTCTCCGGAATATCACGGCAGTGTTTCCGGTGTTTTAAAAAATGCGCTTGATTACGTAGGTGCCAGAGAAATGAGTGGCAAAATTGCTGCGATCGTTTGTACAGCAGGAAGCAAGCTAGGTGCAGCAAACACAGTGAACACATTACATCAAATTTGTCGTAACCTTCACGCGTGGGCCCTGCCACAAAGCCCATCGATCCCAGCCTCTTATGAAGCATTTGAGCCAGATGGTTCACTAAAAGATGACAATTTACAAGGAAGATTAGAAGCTCTAGGCGGAAGTCTTGCCGAAGAGTTAACAATGAGAAAATAAATTTGCTTACGGTTTTACTATAGGGGAGCGGATTTGATAATAAAAAAAGGAGCGCGAATTCCATGACTCATTCGTGCTCTTTTTATTCAAATTCAAGCTCGGCGACAACGGGCAAATGATCAGAAACGTGACTCTCGATCACTCTACTTTCTATCACTTTAAAGTGATCGCTGAAAAAAATGTAATCTAATCGTTCGCGAGGCTTTTGTGAAGGAAATGTATCGTGAGGATGTGCCGCTGCGCAGTCTTCGTATTTATGGATCATCTTTTGATAGGCGTTGGAACTTGGTCTTCGATTAAAATCTCCCATAATAATTGTAGGAACTGAGCTGTCTACGTCCATACAAAATCGTACCATCCGATTATTTAAAACCGGGTGAATGCTAAAATGACTAACGAGTACTTTCAAGTTTTTCTTATCATCATGGGCTATTTTCGCTTCCAATATCGATCTAGGCTCAGCGACCGGAACTTTAAAACGAAAAATATAATTATGTTTGTCTAGAATGGGATAACGAGTAAGGAGTGCATTTCCGTACTCTCTTTTTCTTTTCTGACCAATCGAAATAGCAGGTCCAAATACGTAGTTCATATTTAACCTATTAGCGAGCCACCTACCTTGATCCTCAAAAAAACTCCTTCTCGAAAAACAATGATCTACCTCGTTTAAGCCAACAATATCTACTTTTTCTTGTTCAATTAAAAAGGCGATCCGCTCTAAGTTCACTCTCCGATCTAAGCCACACCCATGTCTCATATTCAACGTCATTACTTTTAGTTGGATGATCAACACCCTCTATCAAAAAAGATTTAGTAGTAGGTTTTGACTTCAATGGCCTTCTCATGCAAAATTAAATTAATGAGGTTAAATTTTTTGGGGCCGTCCTATAAGTTTTTATCCTGTAAATAAGTTGCTACGATAAAATTCACTTTCTTTAATGGAGCATTTCTTCTTAGCAATTTATTTACATTGATGTTGGTGAAAGTGAAATTTTGTGGGTGTTTGACACTTTGTTTTGGGACAGCC
>SKSA01000184.1 GCA_007118195.1 Anaerobacillus sp.
AGTTTTGAGTTTTGAGTTTTGAATGTTGAGTTTTGAGTTATTCTAGTAGACGACGCTTTGAAGCTTTACCTAGTCAAATAATTATTAATTGTAAATTTTTAATTTAAAAAAGGGGGTAACGAATCGAATGGGAAAGCCTCATATCATTGCAACTTTTTACGATTTGCATAATGCTGAAGAAGCATTCCATGCATTATTAACCATAGTACCAAGAGATGATATTTCTTTTATCCACCGTCAAGACCCTACAAGAGCCGAAGGAGATGACATGAGTAGTGATCACCCTCTTAATGGGATATTAATCGGCTCTGCTTTAGGAGGAGTTGGCGGGGCTTTAACTGGGCTAAGTATGTTAGCATTTCCTGGGTTAGGAGTTTTGCTAGCTATTGGGCCTATATATGCCGCACTCGCAGGGGCAACAACCGGTGGAATTATCGGTGGCCTAATGGACATTGGAATTAACAAATATGAAGCAGAAGAAATTGAAAAGCACGTTAAAGGAGGGGCTGTTGTTTTAACGATTGAAGCAGCAACACCTGACGTTTATGATCAAATCTCCTCTATATTAAAACATTATGGAGCAAATTATATTACAGGTGAACCTATCGTCGATGATACACTTGAATAATTAAATCCACTTCTTCATTATACGAACTGTATGACGAGTAATCGCAGGAGCAAAATCTTACAAACCGAACCTATCGTTGATGACACACTCAAGTAATTATATCTGCATCTTATATGGGAAGGATTCATTCGAATCGTTCCCTTTATCATTGGAAAACCAACATTCGATAGGCGTTATAAATATTGTCAAATTTAACATAAAAAAAGAAGATCAATTCATATGCGAATTAATCTTCCTTATATGTCTTTTTCATTTTTTCTACCTCAGAACAGAGTCCATTAATAATTTTAACTACTTTTTAATCGATCATCATTTGCAGACTTTTTCATTTTTTCTTCTTCTTCCTCAAGTAAAGCACGTCTAAGTACTTTCCCTACCATCGTTTTTGGCAGTTCATCTCTAAATTCATAAAGTCTAGGAACTTTATAAGCAGATAAGCGTTTGCGACAAAATTCATTTAGGTCCTTTTCGGTTACATCGTGATTTTCCTTTAAAACGATGTAAGCTTTTACTGTTTCACCACGATACGGATCAGGAATTCCAATGATCACAGCTTCTTGTATACTTTCGTGTTCATAAAGAACTTCTTCGATTTCACGTGGGTAAATATTAAAGCCACCAGCAATAATCATGTCTTTTTTTCGATCAACGATATAGAAGAAACCTTCATCATCCATATAGCCCATATCTCCTGTATATAACCAACCATCTTGAAGCGTCGCTTGTGTTTCTTCAGGCCGATTCCAGTACCCCTTCATTACTTGTGGACCTTTAACTAGCAGCTCACCAATTTGCCCTGGCTTTGCTCGCTCTCCTGTCTCGGCATTCAATATTTGAGCATCCGTATCCGGCCACGGCAAACCAATACTACCTGAAGGGCGCTTGCCCCACACTTGATTAAAGTGGGTAACAGGTGCCGCTTCTGTTAAGCCAAAGCCTTCCGAAAGTTTCCCACCTGTTAACTGTTCAAACTTCTCTTGAACTTCAACAGGAAGTGGTGCTGAACCACTAATACATACTTCGACCGAAGATAAGTCGTACTTACTAATATTCGGATCATTAATAAGTCCGATATACATTGTTGGTGCTCCAGGAAACAATGTCACTTTTTGAGACTGTATTGCTTTTAAAATTTGTGTCGTATCAAATTTAGGGACGATGACCATTTTAGAAGTATGCATTATCGAATAATTCATACCGACGGTCATCCCGTAAACATGGAAAAATGGCAATGCACATAAAATAACTTCTTCACCAGCCGTCATTTTATGCATCCACCTAATTGCTTGTGTCGTGTTCGCCACTAAGTTATGGTGTGTTAGCATTACTCCTTTTGCGACTCCTGTTGTTCCACCAGTATATTGTAGCAATGCTAGATCTTCTTTCGCATCGAAAGAAAGGGAAATTTCCTTTTCATGACCGGTCTTTAAAAGTTTCACAAAGGAATGGACATTCCCACCGTATTCAACATCGACAGTAATACCAGTGTTCTTCTTTTGAATAAAAGGATAAATTAAATTTTTAGGGAATGGCAAATAATCTTTGATCCCCGTAACAATTACATGTTCAAGACTCGTTTTCGACCAAACTTTTTTCACCCTTTGAAATAAGAGATCCAAACAGATGATCACTTTTGCCCCTGAGTCCACCATTTGATGCTCTAACTCTCTCTCTACATAAAGAGGGTTCGTTTGCACAACAATAGCCCCCGCCATTAATGTCCCATAGTAGCTAATTACAGATTGAGGGGTATTAGCTAGCATGATCGCTACTCTGTCTCCTTTTCTCACACCAAGTGTTGTTAATTGGTTAGCAAACTTTAACGCTGACGAATAAAGTTCTTGATACGTCATTTCTTTACCTAGAAAGTACAATGCACTCTTATTAGGGTACTTTTCACTTGCTTCCTTCAAATAACTTTGTAAAGTTCGTTCCTCATACTTTATTGAGGAAGGTATTTCGGTAGGATAGTGATTAATCCACGGTTTTTGTGATGACAATTCCATTTATGTATGTCCTCCTTTTTACCTCCCCTTTCTTCTAGAAAAACTCAGAATAACATTCGTAGTTTCCCTAATACTACCAATGGAAAAAACTGACTTGTCGCTAAATCCCTAAAGCGCAATCGTTAGTTTTTTTCTTGTACGATCAATGAATATCGATCATACAAAAGAACTGATAGTATTTTAAAAAAGCATTCTCCTCTTACTCTATTGTAATGAAAACGATTACAATAATAAAGTGATTTATTAAAAAATTTTAAATTTTTTAATAAAAACAAAAATTGTATACAAATTTTCATAAAAAACCCTCATGACGGACATTCCGTCACCACCTAATATGTAAAAGAACGAGCAATTTCCTTCTCTTCGCTGTAAACTTCTAGCGAATTTTAGAGGCTCGTTCAGGAAATCACTCGTCCTTTTTCCATACAAAACTGTCACCATCTAATAGAGACAAGGCGGGTGCTTTCCCTCACTTCACCTTGACCTTCTAACCAATCTCAGACGTTCGTTCGCAAAAGCACCCGCTTTTTTTCATCCAAAAACTTCATGAGACCGCCCGTCACCACTTAATATGCAAAAATTCGGCTGATCCCCAAACCAACAAACAACTAACCAACTATCCAACTAACTACTAACAAAGAAAAAGCCCTCAAACGATTTTGAAGGCACTGACTAAAATTATTTTTCTATACTTTGATTTTCTAATTTCTTCTTTTCCTCATCTACTAAAACTCGACGTAATATTTTCCCTATC
>SKSA01000114.1 GCA_007118195.1 Anaerobacillus sp.
CCCTCAATAATACGGATAATAAGGATACGGGTATGGCGCTGGTGGAACGATATAAGGTAATAGGGCTAATGCAGCTAAACTAGCAAGAGGAAATTGGCGACGTCTAAATCGTCTAAACCTTCTTCTAGGTCTTCTAGGGGGCCCATAACCAAAGCCATAATATTGCCGCTCATCAGAAGCATTTGCATTTTCACTTTCACTTTCACGCTCCATTACATCCTCACCAACTAACACGGTAATCCGATCCATATCAACATGTTCAATAATCCCATCAAATGTAGTTCCATCTGCCATCGTTAAAGTAACGTGATAATTCAAGTGCCTTTGGCAGTCATCATGTAGAGACTGTAAGTCGCTGTGATAATCATGTCTTCCTAAAGTCATTTTTTAAATCATCTCCTTTCGAATACATGATATTCAACTATAAAAAAGTCGTTCCATTTTTTCTACATTCTCATTAAAAAATTTGATAGCTAACAATGATGGAAAAGTTTATAAGGGAATTATACGTGGACTATGCCAATAACGAGGAAAAAACAAAAAGCACCGCTCATTAGCAAGTGCTTTACGTTGTGGTGGAGATTAACTAATTTTTATCAAAGATAAAACTAGACAACCTCCGCAAGTATATAAAAGGTGGATCCGCCTGTAACCGACAATTCATTTTTTTCATCTCAAGAGAATCATTTATTTCAACTTTGCAATAAACGATATTTCATTTTTAAATTTATCTAAAAGCTCTTCAAAAGTGTTATTAATTAGAAATGGAAAAAGGGCCCCTAATGCTTCGCTGTAACTCTGACCTAGTGCTTCTCGTATAATTACATACTTCTGAAATAATAATGCTTTTTCAAAATCAATACCCAATCCATATAAACCTTCAAATAATTCATCTTTAGGAATTTGTTTTATCTTCTTAAAAATTCTTTCGTTTTCATCAATTAATTTTTGATTAATATAATACGTCACGTAATCTGTATAGATCATTTGACCGATATCATTTGTTTCTTTTTTTGAATGATTAAAGCCAATAACGTGACCTTCATTTTCTTGGATGATAAACGTTTTACTTCCTTGTAAATGTGTAATAAAACTTTTCACTTGCTTATCAAAGATTTTATTAAGTTTTATGATCTGATGAAGTTTTACCGCAAACTCTTTATGTTCTTCACCAACGACAAACAACCGATCAACAATTGGTAACAGTTTTAATACCCCTTCGGAAAGTTGACTAGATGCATCATAAATAATAATATCGTATTCTTTTTTCATCTGTTTAACTTTACGCTTTTGTTCTGTTAACGTCAGTTTGGAGAATTCATGAACGAGCTCATTTGAAGCTTCTTCTTTTCTTAGAGAACCATATGAAATAAATGCAGTCGATAAGGTTGTGTTCATTTTCAGCCAATCATAAACCGATAATGACAATTCAGTTACACCTGATTTTGCTTTCGGAGAATAAAAACCAACCAAATACATTTTACTCACCTGCCTTTTATATATCATATTCAAGGGGAAAAATTATGTTTAAGCAAATTAAAAAACACTCTAATAAAGAGAAGTATAAGATCCTCTCTAAATTAAAGTGCTTTTTTTTCTATGTTTATTATTTATTGGTGTTTTCTTTGACGATATCTGGCAAATGCTCAGTTTTTATTTTATCCTCTAACGTTAAAGCTTCTTCATAAGAACGATAATTTAACACAATATGATCTGGTGTATAGATCTTAAAGGACAATATCTTCTCAATTACATCCTCTTTAATCTCTAAATGAAATACTAAGTCGTTAATTTTCAATTTATAAAAATGAAATGTAATACCGAGCAGCGTCTGAGTCTTCAACCTCGTATTTTCATGGTTTTTCACCATCTCGGCGATCTCCTTCACTGTAACTCCTTTTTGGACCATTTCACCTAACATTTCAAACAATGATTGCGCAGTTTGACTAAAACTTTTAAGAATATTTTTCGGTGCTTGTGTAGAACTTTCCATTTTATCACTCCTTTTCTTTCACTACTATTCCCGTAAAAAATAATTTCATGTTAGTTTGCACGCACCGATTATCAATTGTCGGGCGATTACTAAATTTTTTTATACAGAACGCTCATGACGTGCAGCGTCCACCATTTAACATGTAAAAGTCGGGCGATTTCCTTCTCATCGCTGTAAACTTCTATAGAATTTTAGAGGCTCGTTCAGGAAAATCGCCCTCCTTTTTTCATACAATACATCCATGAGCGCTCGCTCTCAACCCAAGAAAGAAAATAAAAAAAGCACTCCTATTATGCGAGTGCTTTGAAAATTTGTACGAGCGCAGCAAAGCCTTGTCACGCTTTAATTAAAAGAATTTCACTAAAATTTATTTTTTACCGTTTGAATAAAGTCCATTTGACTCACCGTATTCATGATCTTCTCGAACATTGGAAACTTCCCTACTTTACCTTCTTCAAGCTCTAGATCTGGACTGTAAAATTTATAACTATTTTTACCATTATTTTTGGCATAATACATCGCTTTATCTGCATTTTTTATTAACGTCTCAATATCATCTCCATCTTTAGGATATAAACTAATGCCTATACTAGGAGATATATTAGCTTCATTATCATTAATGATATACGGTTTTGAAGCAGAAGCTATTATACGTTCAGCAATTTGTTCTACTTCATTTGCGTTCGTTTCTTCAAAAACAATAATAAATTCATCGCCACCGAGCCGTCCTGTTAAATCTTCTTCTCTTACTAAGTTATTTAATCGTTCAGCCACTTCTACTAAAAGGAGATCACCACATTCATGACCTAGCTTGTCATTAACCGCCTTAAAACCATCTAAATCAATAAACATAACTGCAAAAGAGTACTCATGTCGCCTTGACCTTGCTAATGTTTTCTTTAAATGCTTTTGAATTAAATTTCGATTCGGTAAATCGGTTAATTCATCGTAGTACGCCATTTGCTTCAATTTCATTTCTAAACGTTTTTGATCAGTAATATCCGTTATGACGCCGTTAACCCGTTCTACTTTTCCTGTAATATCTTTCATTGGACTAGTATGAAGAGCAACCCATCTCATGCAATCGTTAGTGTCACTAATTTGAAGATGTAGATTTCCCTTTTCCCCATTACAAAATAAATTTTCTAGTTCCTTTTCTTTATTTTTATCTAGAGAAGCAATGAAATATTTTATTAATTTCGGTTTTTCTTCTAACTCAATTTTAGAAAAGGGACTTATGTTTTCGATCCCTTGCGATATGTATAATTGATTATTTGGCAGGTGTATGAAAAAGAGACAATATTGATATCATCATAAATTTCTTCTATTATTTTTATTTCGTTAGTTAACTCGCGGTTTTTCTCTACTAAGTCATTAATGCTTTGTTTAAAATGAGCTTCATTTTTTCTCGAAGATTCTAGGTGCTTATAAATAAACCACACAGGAATTAAAAACAAGAAAATAATTACATTTGAAAGGAGTGCAAAACTACTATTATTTATGACCAAAAACAAACTTAATAATATAAAATAAAAAACTACTAAATTTTTGCTATAAGTAAAAAACATACAACCACTTCCTGTCTATGATGCTTATGTTTACTCTAGTAAAATACCCATGAATACTCTTTACCGAAACATTTAAAACCGGAAAGACCTGAGATCTTGCCACAATATTGCCTTTCTATCATTTAAACTATATATCTGAGTGAATTTCATAATTACCAAAATCGAGCCATATCAAACTATAGGTAGTTGCGAACGACTTAACGCAACTACATTTAGATACTTAATGGCGATAATATTGAATTATGAAATTCATTAATCTACAAAAAATAAGCTTTGAAGTTATATCGTTCAAAGCTTATCATATTTCATTTATTTCGGAAACAAAATAATATTGGAAAGGATATAAAGAGTAAAAAGATCAAAGTATCTTTAGTGCATAACGGCTAAATAATGAAGCCAGTACTTGTTGAAAAAGGATCGTAATTACAACGGGAAGTACGACAGATGGTGGAAAATAGGTAATGGCAATGGCAGCACCAACACCTATATTTCTTATACCACTATTAAACATCAGAGTAATCTGTACCTCTTTTTTAAACTTAAGTATTTTACCACTTAAAAGACCAATCACATAGCCTGAAAATGAAATAAACACAATAACTGCACTAATCATAAACAGTTTACTGTTAAGTTCTTTAAAATAAGGTGAGGTGACCGAGCTATTTAAAATAATAACAAGCATTAATGATATTTTCGCAAAAGGTGCTAAACGATTTTTTAATGCGTTACCAAACTTCGGGGTTAATTTATTAGCTGAAATTCCTAATAACGAAGGAATAATAACCATCCAAATAATTCCTCCCATTATCGCAAACGTATCTAATACAACCCTTTCTCCAACTAATAAACTTAACGTGATTGGAACGATCAGCGGTGATAATAACGTACTAAAGATAATAATAGAGAGTGACAATGCACTATTTCCATCATAGATCGATACCCACATTAAACTCACTATACCTGCTGGTAGCGTAAAAGCTAACACTATTCCTATGATGGTATATAAATCATTTGGAAAGAGAACTAAACCAATGACAAAAGCAATTAATGGTGTGATAACGTGTAAAATGAAAAGACAAAGAAAGATTGGTATTGGCTTTTTAATCGTCTTTCTCATACCAAATATACTTAAACCTAAACTACTTGAGAAACTAAAAAAAGCAAAAAACCAAGGTACAAGGAAGGTAAATCGTACTAGTCCAGTGCCAATTACTACTCCTATTAATACGGAAAGAAGAGTTAGAATCGCTATCCACTTTTCCAAAATAGAGTTTAATTTCGTGATCATTCTTCTTCCTCTCTTTCAAAGGACAGTTGCGCAATTATGTGTTTATGAGGATAAGCCTTGTTGATTCTTCGTTAACACCGCCTTAATAGCTTCTTCAATTTCAGCATAACCTGTACAACGACAAATGTTCGATTCAAGCCAGTCTTTAATTTTCGCATCATCAGCATCTGGATATTTATTAATTAATGCGTTGCAATTCATAATAAAGCCAGGTGTACAATACCCACACTGAAAAGCAAACTTCTTAATAAACTCTTTTTGAATCTGTGCATTTTGTAATCCTTCTACTGTTGTTATTTTTTTATCCGTCGATTCCACAGAAAGCGTTAGGCATGATTTTATTGGTTCCTCGTCAATGTCAATCGTACAAGCTCCGCAATCACCATTTAAACACCCTGGTTTAGCACCTGTTAACCCCAAGTTTTCCCTTAGTGTATGCAGTAATGTATCGGTATGTCTAACGTATACTTGACGGGGTTCGCCATTTACATAAAGCGTAATTTCAGATTTAAGCATGTCTTTCTCCTTCCAAAGCATCCAATACGTTATTTAATGTATATTTCAAAACAAACAGACGGTATTCCGCTGAGCCGTGAACGTCATCTAAAATAGGGGCAGGTATATCGTTAATTACTTGATCAATTCGAGATTGGCGAGATATTTGCCGATTGTTTAAGCTTTGCTCTATTTGTTGGGACCGAAAAGGAAAAGAACATAGCCCACTAAAAGCAACCCGAATTTCGTTATCATTTTTAATAGCTGCTACTGTAATTAATGGATAACCAATATCCCATTGCCTACGTCTTTTTACACTAACGTAAGGCATTTTGAAGTAGCTATTATCTGTTTTCACTTGCACAAGAAATTCACCGTCATTTAAATTAAGTGTTTGATGAAATACTTCATGAATAAAAGAAACTTTTACTCCATTTGGGCTTGCGATAACGACTTGACTATCAGTAAGTAATAGAGGTAAAACAGCCTCGCGATAAAAGATGTTCGCACAAATGTTTCCGCCTAAAGTTATTTTATTTCGTGCTGTATGGTCGGCGATTTCGATAATGGTTTTACTTAATAACGGAAAGTAATTTGTCTCATTCAATTTAGTTAACGTATTGGCAACACCCATAATAAGTAGATTTTCTTCCAACTTTAATACGTTACAATCAAGAATACCTTTTATATCAATAATAGCACCCGTTACAATACGATTTACTCTTCCAAGAGTAAGGATTTCGGTTCCACCACAATAATACATCGGTTTTTTCCCTTGAGACTGTAAGGATTGATACAAATGAGTTGCTTCACTAATTGAAGTTGGCTTATGATATTCAAAATCATAGGAGATCATTTCGTACCACCGCTCTCTTTTGTCTTCCAGATCAATTCAGGTGTTAGTGGTAGTTGATTAAGATCGACTTCAGCGGCAACTGAAAGACTGTTTGCTAATGCTGCTGGCATCCCTATTAAGCCGTGTTCACCAATACCTCGTGCACCATATGGACCGTCAACATGTGTTGTTTCATTAAAATGAATCATGTATTGTGGGTGCTCTCCGTAACGCATCGGTACGTAAGTTCTCAAACGTGGATTTAATACCCTTCCCTCGTCATCAAAAACATATGTTTCACGACCCGCAAAGCTTAATCCCATGCTCATTGCACCCATGACTTGACCAAGAGCAGCTTTTTGATTTAATACTTTCCCGATGTCAATCACGGAATATGCTTTAATAATTTTATACGTGTAATCTTGCGTATTAAATTCAACTTCGACCCCTTGCGCGCCAACCGTCCATTCAGGACCTGGCTTACCGACTCCAGTTTCATGGTCAAGATGCGTTAAATGTCTTAACATATAATTTCCTGTACCAATTACTTGGCCACCAATAGAATATCCGTTTGGATATTTATAGCCATAGCATATATCTTTAATATATAAATAAGTTGTCGGTTCATCTTTAACAAACACTTTACCGTATCCTACCTCTAAATCATCTGGTGAACAAATTAACACTCGCGAAGCAATATCTTTTAACTGACTCATCGCATCATCTGCCGCTTTTAAAAGGGCTCTTCCAGCTAGTAGTGTTCCTCGACTAGCTACTGTTTTCCAATGTTCAGGTGTTGTTTCAGTATCGACGTCCATTTTTACGTGAATCTGATGAATATCCATTTTCATTTTTTCTGCAAGTAACTGCGCTAATATCGTTTTCGTTCCAGTTCCAATTTCGACAATTCCACTAATGATATTTACAGTTCCATCTATATTAAAAAGAAGATTTACCCCAGAGCTAGCTTCTGTATCAATCGTTGATGTTTTCCAGATACAACTTATTCCTTTAGCACGAACGAGATGATCACTTACTTGAATCCGTTGTCCTTCATTCCAATTCATTAATTGCTTTAATCGTTGAATACAATCTGGTAAGCTGCCAACTGTACTATTATTTAAAAGCATTTGTGTTGGTGTGGTCTGCCCAGGAAGAATCGCATTTATTTCTCTCAGTTGCATTGGATCGATATCAATTTTTTTTGCTAGCATATCCATCGTTCGCTCAAAAGCAAATAAAACTTCAGAGTGACTAAACCCTCTAAATGCTGTCGCATATGGATGGTTCGTATAAACACACAGCGAGTCACACGTTATATTTTCAATAAAATAGGGTCCTGTACAAGTGACAGCTGCTGCCCTGCCAATTGTCGCGCCCTTATCTGAATAAGCACCACTATCAAATAAATAGAGGATTTCAGCCGCTTTTAACCTCCCATCTTTCGTACAGCCCAATTTAATCGTTGCATCTAAACCAATATGTACCGGTGAGGAAATCATATCTTCTTCACGTGTATTCATGATCTTTACTGTTCTACCGCCAACTGCTTGCGTTGCCATGTAGGCAATTAATTCTAATTGAACAGCTACTTTCCCACCATATCCTCCACCTACTACCGGTGTACGAACAACGACTTTCCCTGGCTCAAGTCCAAAATAATCATTCATTAGTTTCTTAATCATATATGGAGATTGGGTTGCAGAGGAAAATACGAGTTTTCCATCACGGTTAATTTCAGCTGTAACACAGCGTGTTTCCATGGCCGTATGATCTGAAGGCGAAAATGAAAAACTTGCCTCAACCGACACTTCACTTTCTGACCAACCTTTCACCATATCTCCTTTTCGAATTTTAGTCCGATCAGCAATATTTGTATTAGGTTCTGGATAAACGTGCTGAATTTTTTCGTAAAAAATTAAATTCTCATGAACTAAAGGTGCGCCTGATGTAATCGCTTCTCTTGGTGAATTTACAACTGGTAACGCCTCGTATGTAATTTGTATCAATTCAGCAGCACGTTTTGCTATTGTTTCATTATCAGCAACGACAACAGCCACCGGCTCACCGTAATAACGAACTTTGTCAAAAGCTAATGGGGGTCGATCCTTGATCTCTTCACCTGTAAGAGGAAATGATTGACCGAGAACGATTGCTCTAATACCTTGAACAGTCCAAGCGGCCGTTGTATCAATGGACTTAATTTTTGCATGAGCATATGAACTAACTACAAGCCTGCCATGTAGTACTTCTGCTTTGCTAAAATCGCCAGCATATTTAGCGGTACCTGTAACTTTTTCTAGCGCTTCTTTTCGATAAATACTCTTTCCGATACTCATCATATTTCCCCTTTTTTACATAATTAACCTATTCATTAAGTTGCATTAACAACCGGAAGTCTATACGTCTAATTGAAATTCAACCCCATTAAAAAATTCATTACTATCTTAATGAATTTCATAATTCAATATTATCGCCATTAGTATCTATATGTAGTTGCGTTAAATCGCTCGCAACTACATATAGTTTGATATGGCTCAATTTAGGTAATTATGAAATTCACTCATCTGAGATAAATTTTTTGTAATATTTTAAGTTATTGACAATACGTTTTAGTAGCACCATGTATAAACTTAGGAGGTTTTACAAATGAAAGACATTCACTCGATCTTAAATGCGATAACTAATACAACACAAGCTAAAGTATTAACAACAATTATCAATGTTGAAGGCTCCGCCTACCGTAAAGAAGGAACAGCTATGCTTTTTTTCGGAGATGACAGTGAATTAGGACTTTTAAGTGGTGGGTGTTTGGAAAACGACCTAAAAGAAAGAGCAAAACAATTAATGGTTAAAAAGTCTTCATATATCACTAAATATGACATGATGTCGATCGACGAACTTAGTTGGGGGCAACAAAGTGGATGTAATGGTAAGATTACAATCTTACTAGAATATGTAAATGAACAATTGCAAATCCATTTAAAGGAAGTCGAGAGGTTTTTAAAAAAAGGGTTAACTGTTCTACACGTAAAAAAAATTTCGGAACAGGACGCTGTTTCGGAATACTTTACTATGGCGGAAGAAAAACACATATTCGGTACTAGTAATAATGCAAATAAATTACCATTGAATAAATGGCTATCAGAACAAAAAAATAAACTTGTAAATTTAGATGATTCGTCTGAGAAATATTTTATTCAAGTTTTCAAACCGAAACCACGCCTCGTTATTTTGGGCGCGGGTCCAGATGTTCGACCATTAGTCTACTTCGCAGCAAAAGTAGGCTATTCAGTTATTATTAACGATTGGCGACCCGCATATTGTAATAATGAATTCTTTCCCGATGCTGATCAACTAATTATTGATTTCCCTAAAGAATTTATTAATAAATTCACCTTTTCTAGTACCGATTCCGTTGTCATTATGACTCACAATTTTCATAAAGATAAAGAAATTTTAGAGATGATCTTGCAACGAAAATTACAATATGTTGGTATTTTAGGCCCTAGTAAAAGAACCGCACTATTATGTACTAATCACGAAATTCCGGAATCGCTCCATTCTCCAATCGGAATCGAAATCGGGGCTGAAGGTCCTGAAGAAATTGCCATAAGCATTGTTGCCGAAATCATTAAAACAGAACGTAATCAAGGTCCTTTATGATTTATGGGATTTATCTCGCAGCTGGAAATAGCAGTCGTATGGGGGGGCCGAAGCTCTCCCTGCCATTAGGAAATCAATGTTTAGGAAACTATGGATTAAATGCCGCCCTTAAATCTACTTTAGATCGAGTGATTGTCGTATCTAAAGAAGGTGATCCACTTAACTGGATCTCTTCTCATAGCAAAAAACAGCATAAGTTCGTTCATACAGTTTGTAAAACAGCTTCTTTAGGGCAATCGGAATCGTTAAAACATGGATTAAAATTGGCGCAAACGTTCAATATTGACGCGATTGTCGTCATGTTAGCTGACCAACCATTAATAACAAAAGAAATCGTTAACGAACTCATATTACGTTTCAGAAAAAGTAGCCACAATTATATAGCCGCCTCTAGTGCTAGAATAGTAAAACCACCTGCTTTATTTAACTCGACACTTTTTCCCGCACTTCTACAATTAAAAGGTGATTATGGCGCTCGTCATCTACTACGGACAGTTCCAGGTCTCGTCATAGAATATCAAAATAACGAAAACTTTCTAGATATAGATACGCCAGCAGATTATGAATATGTAAAGAACTACCTTAAAACAATGAAATACAACGATTAGAAATGCGCATAATATTTCTATTATTAGCCAATCTATAGACAGTTAATATTCTGTTTATAGATTTTTTTTGAATATTAGCCTATTAATTTTAAGGGGTTATTCGATGGAAAATAATAACGACGTTATCTCACCTGAATTTTTATTGTTAATCATTACTGCCACCGTTGTTGGAACGATTGTCCGATCACTCTCGATCAAGCAAGATTACCGACAATACCCTAACTACCCTAATGGAACGTTAATACATCTTGTAACTGGAGCGATCGCTTCTGCTTTAGGCGCTTTTATTATCCCTACATTAATGACGAAAAACTTTACAGCGGTCACCTTTTTAACTTTAGCATTGCAACAGTTTCGAGAAGTAAGAAAAGTAGAACGTGAAAGTCTGATGGATCTTGAGAAAAATGAATTTACGAAAAGGGGAAACACTTACATAGATGGTATTTCCAAAACGTTCGAATCACGTAATTACATTTCATTACTTGTATCCTTTGCCACTGCGTTAACGATGCAATTATTAAATGTCTATGAAATATTAACTGATTATACTTTTATTACCATCATTGTTTCTGCAGCGGTTGGATTTATCGTATATTTTCTCCTGAAAAACTTTACAAAAGGGAGAAAAGTAAAAGATATTGCTACCGTTAGAGAAGGAAAAATAGAAATTAAAGGCTCTGAACTTCATGTTGAAGGTATCTTCGTGACAAATTTAATTGGACTTAAAATTGGACAACGCCTATTTGAAGAAGAAGGTCTTGCCGCAATCATTGAGCCAAACGAAATTCATTACCGGATTACGCTTGAACATTTCGGTCAGCGGCAAGCGATGCTATTTGAATCGACTCGCGTCTTAGGCTTAAAACGATACAATTATACGTTTCAAAATTTAAGAGACGGACGTATCGTCATCGCCTTTATTCCTATCATAAAAGACTTTGACTTATTTAAAGAATGTTTACTGAATGCGCCTTTAATTGAAAGTGTTAAAAAATCACCTAGATTAATGGGGGGCACGGTGAAAGCGGGAGGTCAGCAGTAATGGGTGCAGAAGTTTCAATTTTAGCTTTAGTTACTACCGACAAAAGTCGTTATTTAGGTGGTGATCCACTTGCCTTTTTAGTCAAAGATGAAGAAGAAATGGAGCAACTAACATTTAGCTTAGCGAGAGCGTTAATGGCTGATGTTGTTCAATTAAGAACAGGAGAATGTTTAGTCATCAAAAGATAGAAAGTGAGGGTTTAATGAATGAATAACGATTAACAAAACAATCCAGCAAATCTTGAAAATGCAAAAGATCAGCAATTGGAAACGTTCCGGGTTGATCATAACAACACAAAACTAACAACGAATCAAGGCGTTCATGTGAATGACACCGATAATTCCTTGAAAGCAGGTGATCGCGGGCCCACTTTGATGGAGGACTTTCATTTCCGGGAGAAGATGACCCATTTTGACCACGAGCGTATCCCTGAGCGTGTTGTTCACGCTCGAGGATTCGGTGCCCACGGTTACTTTCAAGTATACGAACCAATGACGGAGTTTACAAAAGCGAAATTTTTACAAGACCCTTCAGTAAAAACCCCCGTTTTTGTTCGTTTTTCTACAGTTGTCGGTTCACGTGGCTCTGCTGATACTGTCCGAGATGTTCGCGGCTTTGCAACAAAATCAAGATGGGAAGATGAGTGGCTAAGATAGGCGGATTTTAGAGTTTCCCTCGCGAAACTCTGCCCGCATAACGTACAAAAAGGGGGCTGTCCCATAAGTGTCACTTGCTTTGGGACAACCTCCTTTTTATTTAAAAAATCCTCATTTCAA
>SKSA01000342.1 GCA_007118195.1 Anaerobacillus sp.
GTCATAAAGAAAGCTATTTCTAAAAATCCAGACTATCCACATATGACTGAGGTCGCGCGTCGTTTTTTCGAAAAGTATCGTGACTGGGGGAGTGCGATTGATCTTGCCGTTAATGAGGCGATTCGGACGGAGCGGCTCGAGTGGTTTAATATATTGAGAGGTTATGTAGATGAGGGGTTAGCAATTCCGACATCGCCCGATTATTTTTCGAAGGCTTTAGAAGTGTTGAATATTGTCAACAAGGATAGCTTTGAAAAGCTCGTTGTATCATTATGGAACAGTTATGAAGGAGAAGAATTATATTTTTCATGGATTCATGAAATCAACCGCATATTTTCGAAGCTTGAAATAGATTCTTCAGCTCTATGGCATGATGTAGCGGAAAAATATCAGGAAACTTATTTCAAATTAATTAATGGTCAATATTTAATCAAAGAAATAGAAGATATCATTCCAACCTTACTTACAAATTGGATGAATTTGGAGGGGAGTACAAATAACTTAATTGCTGCTTCGTCTGTACTTGCATGGAATGAAACGTTTGAAGGATCCGTATGCTATACGATCGTCGAAAAAGCTGAACATACACTTAAATACGCAACGGAGAATATAAGTGACATCGAACAAAGTTTTTCCCTCTTTAAAGAAATTTGCGAGTGGGGAAAAACTAATGGATTAACTGTAGACAAACACTTGAAATGTTCAATTGTAAAAGTACTTAATGAACCTACGAATGCATCGCAGTCTACGTTCGTCGACTATAGATTACCAAGTAAGTTTTTAAATGAAAAGCATTTAGCGGGAAGGCGTAACGCCGAATTATTATTTTACATTCGGGAGACCCTTAGCTATTTGGTGAAAAGACGAGTCGACACCGAAAATGAAATGACGGAATTAATTCGCTGGAAAGAAGATATCGTCTCTAAGCTGAATGCGGCTACACATCAGCTTAATGATTTGGAAAAGGAAAAAACGAAAATTATTCAAAGCTCGTATGTAAAAATAAAGGACGATATTAAGCGTGATCTTCAATTACAAATTCCAAAATTATTAAAAGATTGTTCAGTTCTCATTAACGAAGACACTGACTTCCGTAACATTCATGTCGATCTTAACAAAGAGATGAATGAAAGAATACAAGATTATATACAACATACGATTTTACCGAGATTCACTAAAGCAGTTCAAGGTTGGAATCAAATGTGTAACGACCAATTTTCCCTAAGTCATGATTTTTTAGAGGAAATAAGCGAAGGTTTTAATATGATGTACGGAGAAAAGCGATTAAAGCTCAATGGTGATTTTCATGTTCTCAATGACTGGAGGCGTGATACTAACCGTTTATCAAATGGCATCCAATTAGAAACTCTAAATATATTGAACCGGTCAACTCCGTCTCAATTAGCGATGAAAAGTGTCGGGAAATTATTTGAAACGCTCGGCTCTACAAAGCGTTGTTATGTAAAATGTACAAAAAGCTAATTGAAAAAGAAGATTATGAAAAGTTAGTCGTAACTGTTACTAATCAGTTTATTTTACAATTTGAATGGTTTGAAAAAGGATTAGGTCGGGATGTTGGAATATTCTTTCATGATACATTCAGTGTCTTACAAGAGCTTATCAAAGAAGAACAACAAGATATCCAGGATAAAAAAGATCGATTACAACAGTTAAGAGCCAATCCAGAACAATACCTTGATCCGATCACACTTTTCAAAATAAGATTGCAACAATATGAATGGGTGCAAAAAGAATTTCATATGAGCCCGACTAATTCTTCAACTGATTTGAAGGTATTGGAAACGAACAATTAGGCAACAGACGCTACGCCACCGTCATCAAGGTTCTCGGAACTTCGTGACTGAAGTTACTTTATCGCAAGGCGTCTTTTTCAATATTCACTTCTTCAATTAGCTCTTCCATATCTTCTTTTCTCGTATTATTTACTCTATTTTCTAAATCATTAAACTTCTGATCGACGTTACGCGGATTAGCATCGGCGCTAATGCCCATTTCTTTTCCTATACTATCATTAATCACACTTTCTTTTTTACCATCAGGATGAGTGCTTCTCGGTTGAATTCCTTTTTGACCTGGCATGAAAAATTCCTCCTTAAACTAAATTTGATATTAGCTTGTGCTTTTTTAAGAAAATACATGTACTTATGATTTCGTTTTTTGGCATGTTTCTTGCATTTAAAAATAGTGTATTCATTTGATGATACTTTAGCGAACTGAACACTATTAAATAACTAAAGTATAAAAAAGATACGCGGTGTCGTTAATTTTGTGACAAACTGGTCTTTTTAAAACTATTTGACATTAGGAGGAATTAATTTATGAGAGAAGTAGTAATTGTTGGAGCAGCACGAACACCTGTCGGAAGTTTCGGTGGGGCGCTTTCATCATTGTCAGCAGTAGACTTAGGAGTTACAGCTTCTAAAGAAGCGATAAAACGAAGTGGTATAGATCCAGAAGTAATCGATGAAGTGTTAGTAGGTAATATTTTATCAGCAGGATTAGGTCAAAATATTGCAAGACAGGTAGCGGTATACTCTGGTTTACCCCAAACCACTCCTGCAATGACGATTAATAAACTTTGTGGGTCAGGTCTACGTACGGTTAGTATGGCTGCACAGTTTATTAGCAATGGAGATGCGGATGTTATTTTAGCTGGCGGTGTAGAAAGTATGAGTAATGCACCTTACATTTTACCAAATAGCCGCTGGGGCTATCGAATGGGGAATGGAGAATTAGTGGATACGATGATTCACGATGCATTAACTGATAAATTTCATAATATCCACATGGGAATGACGGCAGAAAATATTGCAGAGCGTTGGAACATATCTAGAGAGGAACAAGATACATTTGCGCTTCAAAGTCAACAACGAGCAGAGAAAGCTCAACTGGAGGGGGTTTTTAATGATGAGATCGTCCCTGTTGAAATACCACAAAGACGTGGAGAACCATTGATCGTTGATAAAGATGAATACCCTAAACACGGTTTAACGATGGAAAAATTAGCGAAGTTACGCCCTGCATTTAAAAAAGACGGAACCGTTACAGCTGGTAATGCATCAGGGATAAATGATGGCGCAGCGATGGTTGTTGTCATGTCAAAGGAGAAAGCAGACGAGCTAGGGTTAACGCCTTTAGCAACGATTAAATCTCACGGAAATGCAGGTGTTGATCCGAAAATTATGGGGTATGGACCAGTTCCTGCTACTAAAAAGGCGTTACAAAAAGCAGGTATGTCTATCGATGAGCTAGATTTAATAGAAGCAAATGAAGCCTTTGCAGCACAGGCCATCGCAGTAGTTAGAGATTTAGGGTTAGATGAGGAAAAGGTAAATGTAAATGGTGGGGCGATCGCCTTAGGGCATCCAGTAGGTGCTTCAGGGACAAGAGTGTTAGTGTCTCTATTATATCAAATGAAGCGTCAGGACGCTAAAAAAGGACTTGCAACTTTATGTATTGGTGGCGGACAAGGAACGGCTTTAATTGTAGAACGAGGCTAGCTTTATTTAAAGGGAGGATGACGAACATCCTTCCTTTTTCCTTTTTGCTTTTTGCTTTCTACATTTAAAGTGGTAAATTCTCTCCTGCTAAGTTAGCTTTCATTTATGTTATAATAGTAAAAAAATTGAAATTTATATAAAGGTTGTGCATTACAGTGACATTTATAAAAGGAAAAGAAACTGTCGATGAAACTTCATATCAACAAAAAGCAGAGTTGTTAGAAACCATTATGGAATTTGCCTATGATGGAATCATTATGGTGGATCAAGACGGTTTTATCACGATGATGAATAAAGAGTACGCTGATTTTTTAGGGGTATCTGTTGAAGAGGCCATCGGAAAACATTGTTCAGAGATCGTTGAAAATACTCGAATGCATGTCGTTGCTAAAACTGGGAAGCCAGAAATTGCGGATCTACAAAAAATAAATGGAGATTATATGGTTGCAACAAGGATACCGATTATTAAAAATAATAAAATAAAAGGGGCCGTCGGTAAAGTTTTATTTAAAAATGTAAGCGGTTTTAACTCTCTTCATAAGCGGATTAAGACAATGGAAAAAGAGTTAAAAGAGTATAAAGGTGAATTAAAGGAATTAAATAAAGCAAAATACAACTTTAATAATTTATTAGGGAATAGTCCACAATTGATAGAGGCAAAGAATCTTGCTGATAAAGCAGCTTCAACTGATTCTAATGTGTTACTTTTAGGAGAAAGTGGTACTGGGAAAGAGTTGTTTGCTCATGCCATCCATAATGCAAGTTCAAGAGCGGTTGGCTCATTTGTAAAAGTAAATTGTGCTGCGATTCCACCGGATTTACTAGAGTCTGAACTATTCGGTTATGAAGAAGGGTCTTTTACGGGGGCAAAAAAAGGTGGAAAAAAAGGAAAATTTGAAGCGGCAGACGGTGGGACGATTTTTTTAGATGAAATTGGTGAATTACCATTGCATATGCAAGTAAAGTTTTTAAGAGTTTTACAAGAACGAGAAGTAGAAAAAATTGGAGCTACTACGAGTAAACCAATTGATGTGAAAGTAATTGCAGCAACAAATCGTAACCTAGAGGAAATGGTGGAAAGAGGGGAATTTCGCTTAGATTTATACTACCGATTAAATGTCGTAATGATTAATATACCCCCTTTAAGAAATCGAGAAGGAGACATTGTTTTATTAACGAATTTTTTGATGAAAAAGCTTTCTTCAAGGCTAGGAAAACAAGTAAGCGGTATATCTGAAGAGGCGCTACGAGCGTTAAATGCATACGAATGGCCAGGAAATATTCGTGAACTTGAAAATGTACTTGAACGAGCGATCAATGTTTGTGACCAAAAAAGTTTAATTGATGTTGCGCATTTGCCAGAAAAAATTAAAGGGAAACAAGAGCCTAAATCGCTTAAAAGTTTAGAGGAAATGATAAAAGATACTGAAAAAAAAGCGCTACTTGATAGTTTGGCAATAAGTAAGGGTAATAAATCTAAAGCCGCTAAACTATTAAATGTTAGTCGCTCAACATTTTATGAAAAACTTATAAAATATGATTTATTAGAGTAAGCTCGAATAAAACTCCTTAATGGAGTTGTTCGAGCTTGTTTTTTTGCTTTTTTTAAGTAAAAAAACGAAAAGTGTACAGAATTCCGAACAAAAGATAAGGGGTTTCATTAACTATGTCCGTAAAACCGGACATGATTTTCAACTTTTACAAAAAGTGTTTGGAAACCCTTACATTTTTGATTTTTTTGAATGTATTTTTTAAAAGATTCTACTATTAAAAAATTTTTTTTTAATTTCACATCATTTTTTTTTTGCCTAAGTTCACACTCTTTTTAATTTTTTTTATTTAATTTTATTTTTTTGGCATGACTATTGCATTTGTAAAGGTGAGATCTCAAAAAATATTTTTTTGGAACGAAAAGATAGCGTTTACAAACAGTGGAGGGATTATAATGAATTCAAAAGTAATGAGTGCCGAACAAGCGATTCAAAAAATAAAGTCAGGGTCAACGATTGCCACCGGTGGTTTTGTGGGTAATGGTCATCCAGAAAAATTGACAAAAACATTAGAAGATAGATTTTTACAGAGTAATGAGCCAAGAGATTTAACGATTATATATGCTGCTGGCCAAGGCGATGGAAAAGATCGGGGGTTAAACCATCTTGGTCATGAAGGCTTAGTAGCGAAAGTGATCGGTGGACATTGGGGGCTTGCTCCTAAGCTACAAAAGTTAGCGATTGAAAACAAAATCCAAGCGTATAACTTCCCACAAGGTGTGATTTCTCATTTATTTAGAGATATTACTGCTGGAAAACCTGGTGTGCTCACTCATGTTGGCTTAAAAACCTTTGTAGATCCGCGAAATGATGGTGGGAAAATAAATGATGTCACTACTGAAGAGTTAGTAAAGCTAACTGAGATCGACAATAAAGAGTATTTATTTTATAAAACGTTTCCAATTGATATAACTTTAATCCGAGCAACATATGCCGATGAAGACGGTAATGCAACGTTGGAAAAAGAAGCTGCGACACTTGAAATTTTATCCATGGCACAAGCTGCGAAAAATTCCGGTGGGATGGTCATTTTACAAGTCGAGAAAGTAGTAGAAAAAGGTAGCTTAGATCCAAGAATGGTAAAAATACCTGGTATCTATGTTGATGCGATTGTTGAAGCTGAACAAGAGTATCATATGCAAACATTTTCAGAGATTTATAATCCGTCTTATAGTGGTGAAATTAAAGCTCCAATTACTAGTTTAACAACATTACCATTGAATGAAAGAAAAGTGATTGCGAGAAGATCAGCAATGGAACTAATCCCTAATGCAGTAACAAACCTTGGAATTGGGATGCCAGAGGGTGTTTCGATGGTTGCAAATGAAGAAGGCGTCGGTCACCAATTAAAGTTAACTCTTGAGTCGGGGCCGATTGGAGGTGTACCTGTTGGGGGCTTGAGTTTCGGTGCAGCTATTAACCCTGATTGTATTATCGATCAGCCGTATCAATTTGATTTTTATGATGGTGGCGGTTTAGATTTAGCATTTTTAGGCTTGGCGCAAACAGATCAAATTGGTAATGTAAATGTAAGTAAGTTTGGACCGAAAATTACAGGTGCAGGAGGATTTATTAATATTACTCAAAATGCAAAGAAAGTAATTTTCTGTGGAACATTTACTGCTGGTGGATTAAAAGTAAAAATCGAAAACGGAAAATTAATCATCGAAAACGAAGGAAAAATAAAGAAATTCCTAAAGGATGTTGAGCAAATCACATTTAGTGGGGAATATGCCGTCCAAAGACATCAACCGGTACTTTATATTACCGAAAGAGCAGTATTTGAACTTAGCAAAGAAGGAATGTTATTAACAGAGATTGCTCCTGGAGTAGATTTACAAATAGATATTCTTGACCAAATGGATTTTAAACCTATTATATCTGATCAGTTAAAAACGATGGATGAGGCAATTTTTAAAGATGAAAATATGGGACTACAGTTATCGGTCGAGAAACATGAAGAAACTACTAAAAATGTTATAAAACTATCATCATAGTAAGCAATTAGGGGGGGAGAAATTATGTTAGGTATTTTTCTAGGTTTAGCATTATTGATGTTTTTAGCTTATCGAGGTTGGTCCATCATTTGGGTTGCACCAATTACTGCAGGTGTTGTTGCGTTATTTGGAGGGCTTGACCTTTTACCAGCTTATACAGATACGTATATGGCAGGTTTCGTCAACTTCGCGAAAACATGGTTTCCGGTATTTATGTTAGGGGCGATATTCGGAAAATTAATGGAAGAAACAGGGGCAGCTCGATCTGTTGCCCTTGCAATTACTAAAGTAATCGGTACAGAGCGGGCGATTTTAGGGGTATTAGTTGCTGCAGCTGTATTAACGTATGGTGGCGTAAGTCTTTTCGTAGTTGTGTTTGCTGTTTATCCGTTAGCGATTGCACTTTTTAGAGAAGCTAACATCACAAGAAAGTTAATTCCAGCGACAGTTGCTCTTGGCGCATTTACGTTTACAATGACAGCGTTACCAGGTACACCGCAAATTCAAAATTTAATTCCGATGGCTTACTATAATACAACACCTACAGCAGGGGCAATTATGGGAACGGTCGCAGGCTTATTCATGGCAACGGCAGGTTATCTTTATTTAAGATGGCGTGAAAAGAAGTTGAAGGCAGCTGGAGAAGTTTACGACGAGCCGAAAGATCAAAATATCGAAGTAATCGATGAAAGTAAATTACCAAATGTTATTTTATCGTTTTTACCATTAGTCACAGTTGTAGTAACATTAAATGTATTAGATTGGGATATCATTCCTGCATTATTAGCTGGTATTGGACTAATCATGGTTCTAAATTTAAAAATGCTTAGTAAGTTTATTGGTGCTATTAACAGTGGTGCAAGTGGATCAGTTGTAGCGATTGTTAACACAAGTGCAGCTGTTGGTTTTGGTTCTGTTGTCCGGGCCGTTCCAGGTTTTGAGAAGTTAACCGATTTCGTGTTAGGAATTCAAGGAAGTCCACTAATTTCACAAGCGGTCGCGATCAACGTATTAGCAGGTTCAACAGGCTCAGCTTCCGGTGGAATGGGAATTGCCCTTGAGGCACTAGGAGATCAATATTATCAAATTGCTATGGCGACAGGCATCAGTCCAGACGCTTTTCATAGAGTAGCTGCGATTGCGTCAGGTGGTCTCGATTCTTTACCTCACAATGGAGCTGTCTTAACATTATTAGCGATCACAGGGTTAACTCATAAAGATTCATATAAAGACATTTTCATTGTTGGTTGTATCATACCGATTATTGGTGTGATTGTAGCAATTCTTTTTGCATCAGTTGGGTTAATTTAAAATAGAAAAATTAGTAAAACTTTAAAATACTGAGGAGGAACAAAAAATGAGATTAAGAGATAAGGTAGCAATTATTACAGGTGGCGGAAGAGGAATTGGTGAAGTAACAGCAAAAACATTTTCAAAAGAAGGGGCAAAAGTCGTTGTTGCAGATTTAAATGAAGCAGATATTGAAAAAACAGTGAGCGAAATTAAAGAAACAGGTGCAGAAGCGATCGGTATGGTCGTAAATGTAACGGATCGCAAGCAAGTTAATGATTTAATCGAACAAACTGTTGATGCTTTTGGGCGTGTTGATATCGTGGTTAATAATGCTGGTATTACGATGGATTCGCAATTATTAAAAATGAGTGAAGATCAATGGGATAAAGTAATCGATGTTAATTTGAAGGGCGTTTTCAATGTCGGACAGGCGGCAGCTCAAGTCATGAAAGAACAAAATAGTGGTGTTATTCTTAACGCATCATCAGTGGTCGGTGTTTACGGTAATTTCGGCCAAACGAATTATGCAGCGACAAAATGGGGCGTTAATGGAATGACAAAAACATGGTCAAAAGAGCTTGGAAGATTTGGAATTCGTGTGAACTCAGTGGCACCAGGATTTATTTTGACACCTATGACCGAAAAAATGCCAGAAAAAGTGTTAGATTTTATGAAAGATAAGTCTTCATTAAAATCACTTGGTACCCCAGAAGATATTGCAAATGGTTATTTATTTTTAGCATCAGATGAGGCACGCTTTATTACAGGTGAGATTTTAAGCATCGACGGTGGCGTAGTTTTATAAAAAACCACTAAACTCTTAAAAGTTAATGATAGACATATATAATAACTTAATGAATTTCATAATTCATTATTTTCGTCACTAAGATCAATATATAGTTGCACCAAAATATTTTGCAACTATATATTGTTTAATGTGTCTCTTTTTTGGTAATTATGAAATTCACTCAACTAAGAAAAAATCATTTTTTATCAACAAAAAAGGGTCTTTTATTTTACAAAGTTAAAATGAAGAAGGCCCTTTATTCTATTTTTTTTAAAGGAAAAATGATGTTTTAACAGAACTTATATAATGAAGAAAAAGAACTTGAAAGGGGCGTTTAAAGTTGGATAATTTTTCTGCATTAGTCGTAAATAAAACAGACGATCGCTTTACTATGGATGTACAACAATTAACTGAAAAAGATCTCCCTAATGGTGATGTTTTGATACGTGTTTCGTATTCTAGTATCAATTACAAAGACGGTTTAGCAGCAAATGAGAATGGAAATATTGTGCGTTCATACCCGTTCGTTCCTGGAATTGATTTAGCGGGTACAGTTGTCACTTCGAGCGATACACGTTTCGCTGAAGGGGATGAAGTATTAGTAACGGGCTACGATTTAGGAGTTGCCCATTATGGTGGTTATAGTGAATATGCAAAAGTACCCGTAGATTGGGTGGTACCTTTGCCTAAAGGTTTAACGATGAAAGAAGCAATGGCGTTTGGTACAGCTGGGTTTACTGCCGCATTATCTATTCTTCGCCTTGAAGAAAATGGTGTAACCCCAGAAAAAGGACCTGTTTTAGTAACTGGTGCTACAGGTGGCGTTGGTAGCTTAGCGGTTTCTATGCTCGCTAAAAAAGGATATCATGTCGTAGCAAGTACGGGAAAAGAGTCAGAGTATGAATACTTACAAACAATAGGAGCAAAAGAGATCATTGCTAGAGAAGAACTGACCCCTGAAAAGATCCCAGTGCTAAATAAACAAAGATGGGCTGGAGCTGTTGATCCGGTCGGCGGAAAAACACTCGCTTATGTGTTAAGTTCTATGAAATACGGTGGTTCTGTTGCTGTAAGCGGGCTTACAGGAGGGACCAATGTTCCAACAAAAGTATTTCCTTTTATTTTGAGAGGCGTTAACTTATTAGGAATTGATTCTGTTTATTGTCCAATGGAATTAAGAGTTCAATTGTGGGACAAAATGGCTAGTGAACTAAAACCAGATACTTTATTGGCTGATATAGGACAAGAAATTTCACTTGAAGAGTTACCAGAAGTGTTACCGGAGATATTAAAAGGAACAGTAAAAGGGCGTACAATTGTGAAGATATAAAAATAAATATTAAATTTAAAAGGGGAGCGTCCCATAACGAAGCGTCATTTATTTTATTACGGGAGAAATTTTAAGCATTGATGGTGGAGTTACTTTGTAGTAAATCATTTTTAAATATCATATTGTTACAGAAATTAAAATGATCAAAAGGGTCTGTTTAATAAGGTTTGTATACTTTATTGGACAGACTTTATTTTATAAAAATAATTAACTCCTGCTTAGAAAAATGCTAATTTCGCTTAAACTTTAAGCATAGGATATGGAGAAAACCTTCTAAAGGAGCGTAAATCATGCGAAATATTGAGTTACTTCGACTGCAATTGAACCACCTTGTTACTCAAGCACGCAATGATCTCTATATTCTAGCTACAATGAATGATTCTCCTTATAAAAATCAAATACTTCAACGTTTGTGGGAGACAATTTCGAGCATTGAATTTTTAATTGAGTATTTAGCAAGCCTTGCTTCTCTTTCTTCAACACAACCTACAATGCCAATTCCAACGGACTTAGTAAATGAACAAATCCAACCAGTCACACCATCACCTGATCAACCATTACCAGACTACGAGTACCGTATCTTTACTACCCAGGAATTAGCGACTTATGACGGTAAAAACGGAAGACCAGCCTTCGTTGCTGTAAATAACCTTGTTTATGATGTGACGAACGACAGCGCATGGGCAGCTGCTACTCACTTCGGGTTAGAAGCAGGCAAAGATTATACGAATGAGTTTGCCTCTTGCCACCAGGGTCAACTAGCCATTTTAGCTGCACTCCCAGTTGTAGGGAGGTTGGCATAATGGTTTTACCTCCAGACTCATTAACAAATGCATCAGTTGCAGCAAGACTAACGAATGCTGTAAATGAAAAGCTTACAAATAACCTTATCCAAAAACAAAACCTTGTTTATTTAGAGTTAAACGGGTGTTCCGGTAATATTATTTCGTTATTAAATGGGGAAAATCCAGATTTTGCATATGCGTTAAATTCGATGGTCAATTTTCGTTATAGTAATAGTTTAATGGTGGCCGAGGGGACTGAAGCAATAGAGCAGATGATGAATGTTTTAGATGAAGATTTTATTTTAGCGGTTGAAGGGGCTGTCGCTTTAAAAAACAACGGTTTATACAATGTGATTGGGAGTTATCAAGGCAAGCCTCTTACAGGTCTTCAAGCTGTATCCATGCTCGGAGAAAAAGCAACTCACATTTTAGCTGTCGGTGCGTGTGCGACACATGGAGGAGTATCTGCAGCGAAGCCAAACCCTTCGGAATCTGTAGGTATACAACAAGTTCACCCACAACGAAAAGTGATTAAACTGCCTGGTTGTCCCGTAAATCCACGTTGGTTTCTAGGAACATTAGCCCATCTGTTACTTTATGGTGAGCCGCAAACAGACCATCTCGATCGACCGTTAATGTTTTATAGCACACTCATTCATGACCGATGTCCACGAAGACCGTTTTTTGATCAAGGCATTTTTGCCGAAAAATTAGGGGATCCTACGTGCTTATTTAAGCTAGGATGTCGTGGACCTGTCACGAGGACTGATTGTCCAACGAAACAATGGAATGGTCATGTCAATTGGCCGATCGGCAACGATACACCTTGTATAGGTTGTTCGCAATTCGGCTTTCCAGATGCGATGGCGCCATTTATTAGTTACGATACGACAAGGGTGGTAAAAGATGAGTAGAAAAATAGTGATTAATCCTTTGACGAGAATTAGTGGTTTTATGGAAATCGATGTTTTCATCGAACAA
>SKSA01000140.1 GCA_007118195.1 Anaerobacillus sp.
ATCATATATGAGTTTTTTGAAAAATCCGTGGAGAGATTATGAGAATTGTTTGAAATTTATCATCCACACTTTGCCCAAATAATATCTTCTTGTGATTTGGAGTAACAAATCTATTGACATTACCAAATAAAGCGGTTCCGAGCTCAGAACGGTCGGTTTAAGCTTTTCAATCATTAGAAGAAACCCATATGAAAATCAGCAAGAAGGAGGCAAAGTTGTGGTGTATCTATTTATACGATGAAAGATGTTCGTCAAAGAGATAGTTTAGAAATTATGAGGGACTAAACTATCATTAGTGAAGTCCCTTTTTTGTAGATTTTTATTATGATATTTTGATAGAGTACCATCTATAAAACAATTGAAATGTGAATTAGATGAAAAAACTATGACAACTTTATGACTGTTTCAATAAAAACATATTGTAACATTATTCAACAATTGTCGTATGATAGAATGTCTACATATACAAAATCCAACGGTTTTATACATAATATTATAAAAAGAAGGTAGTTAAAATGTTAAAAACGCTTCGATCAAAGTTATTATTTTTCTTTTTAATCACGACCTTTTTATCGCTATTTGTCGTAGGGTATATTTCTTACGAATCTAAAAAGACCGCAATCACCGCAACGATCGAACAATCTTTTTTCATGTACTCTGATATTTTAGCACTGAATGTAGAAGAATTAATTAATGAAACCATGAAAGATGTTAACTACTTAGCCGAAAATCCGATCTTAAAAAATCCTAATTCATCTTTTGAAGAAGTTAGAGGAGAGTTTGAAAAATTTGTTACCTATCATTCAATTTATAACGATGTGATTTTTGTCGATACGGATGGTATTGTCAAAGTTGATATCCTAGATGGTGTCGTTGAAGGAAATGATTTAAGTGATCGGCGTTGGTTTGAACCAACCATCAATGGTAATTCCTATTTCTCAGATGTGTATCTTTCTCCTGTTTTAAATAAGCCCATTTTAGTCACAGGCGCCCCTGTGACCAACCATAATAACATTGTCATTGGCGCTGTTAGTCCTTCATTTAATTTAGATAAATTATGGAAACGAATTTATGAATTTACTGACTTCCAAACTCAAATAGGTTCAAATGGAGTTGCTTACCTATTTAATGAAAAAGGTGAAATTATTGCTCACCCTACTTCTGAAAAAATTTTAACAACTAATTATTTTAATGAACAACAGATAGATATTTCTCATTTAATTGAACAAGTTGAGACGAGATCGCTTTGTTTTAACGAATCGACTTTTGAAGTAAGTGCTTATTCAAAAATTAACCCTATTCCAGGATTTTATAATAATTGGTATGTTGGAGTTTCCGTTCCACAAGAAGAACTTTTTGCGCCACTAAATAAGTTATTATTGAATTACATCATTATATTTGGATTAGTATTGATACTCACATTTATTGCGATCATTAAGTTTGCTAATTATTTAGTTCGCCCCATAGAAAAATTAGTATCAGCAACTTCCGATTTAGCAAACGGGAAAGAATTCATACCTATTGAGGTAGATTCCTATGAAGAAATTAATTCGTTAAGTAAGCAATTCAATAATATGATTGTAAAGTTACAAGACCGAGAGAGACTACATAAAAAATCAACCTTAATTCTAGAAAGTACCGACAATGGAGTTTTTGCCATTGATAAAGGAACGATGAAAATTACAACGTTTAATCGTACTTGTGAAAAACTATTTAATATTAGCAAAAGTGATGTTTTATTTAAGCATGTGAATGAAATTTGTCAATTGAATCATACATTTAACACCTTTTTACAACACTCAAAATTAATAGAAAAAATCGAGGACGTACCGAATACAAATGAATTTGAATGTAAGTGTCCCGCCAGTGATGAATTGACCTATTTTTTATTAAATATGACACCATTGCCAATGAAACAGCATCAGAAAGAACCTGAAATTTTGTTTGTCTTTAGTGATTTATCTGAAAAAAAGTGGATGGAAAAAGAAATGGTTCGAACAGAAAAATTGAAAGTAATCGGGGAATTGTCTGCTAGTTTTGCACATGAAATCCGCAACCCGCTTACGACAATTCGTGGCTTTATTCAGTTAATGGATATTAATGAAAATGCTTCTGATTTTGAAAAAAAATATTATAAAGTCATCCTACAAGAAATCGACAGGATTAATGGAATTGTCGGTGATTTAATGGATATGGCTAAGCCAAATGGCGATAATCAATATGTACTTTCAAATTTAAATAAAATCATTAAAGATATTACTTTGTTGTATGACGGTCAGGTGTCAACGAATAAAATCAAAATGATAAAAGACCTAGATACAACGATCCCGACTTTTTTTACTTATGGAAGTAAACTTAAACAAGTTTTTATTAACATTATTAAAAATGCTTTTGAAGCGATGCCAAAAGGTGGATCCCTTACAATTAAGACCCAATTTCTAGAACATGAAAATGCAGTAGAGATCCTATTTACTGATACAGGTGTTGGCATGGATGAGAAAACATTGTCTTCTATTAATAAGCCTTTTTATACAACGAAAGAATCAGGGACAGGATTAGGCTTACCGATGTGTTACATGATTATTGAAGATTTAGGTGGGTCAATAAATGTCCGAAGTAAATTAGGAGAAGGAACAACATTCCAAGTGAAATTAACGATTGACGAAGATAGCAATAACTCACAAAATACGATTAAATCAGTAGGATTGTAGAGTAGGGTGTCCGATAAGTGTTAATCACCGTTAGGCACTAAATAAAGACGAGGGGAAATTGATACGTCTATATTTAGTATTTAACTGTGGTGAGCCAACACTTACTGGACCCCTTTTATTTTTTCTTGAAAGGTACGAGGTGACTAACATAATCAATGGGGGAGTTTTTTTTACTTTATAACCATCCGATCACCAAAATTCCATAAATGACAGTCGTTAAAACAACAGCTAATATTAACGCAAAATGATAGTTTTGTTTCACAATCTCTGTCGGTGGTTGTTTGATTAAATTTGAAGCTAATAACACTTGACCTGAAAATGGTGACATTTGTGTTGAAGTTGCCCATGCGATCAGTAAGACTAACGCCATATATTCTGGGCTGACGCCAAACTTTTCAGGGGAAAGCGAGCTGCCAATGCCGATCACAATAATGATGGGATGAATGCCGATTTGTGCAAGCACGATCGCTAAAATGACTATGAGAAAACTTAACAAATACACCGAGCCGAACGAAACGTCAAATAAAACTGCTGAAATGGCTGTACCAAACTGTGTTTGAGATAAAGCGACCCCAAAAAATCCTGCACTAATAAAGACGGCGAGTTCGTTTTTTAATCTAAGGAATGAGTTTTCTACTAAA
>SKSA01000354.1 GCA_007118195.1 Anaerobacillus sp.
ACGCTTTTTCGTTATGTCCTGTTTGAACATCGTTAGACATTGGTTATTCCCTCCCATACGAGTTGTGTCACTGTCCCTTATTACCTTATGATAGCTTTTATAGTAAGAAAATGCAATATTTTAAATGTTTTTATACGCTAAAATCGTAGTTTTTAAAAGATACTTAAATCCCATCTACTTGATAAGCTTTCTAACAACTTCATTCCTGCAACACTATTTCCTCGATCATCTAAAGCTGGACCATAAATACCTATTCCAATACCGTGAGGGACTGCACCCATAATCCCACCTGAAACACCGCTTTTGGCTGGGATGCCAACTTTGATCGCAAATTCTCCTGAAGAATTATACATGCCACAAGTCACCATAAATGTTTTTAAAATCCTAGTAATGTGAAGAGGAATAACTTGTCTTTCTGTTACTGGATTTCTTCCTTCATTGGCAATGACATACCCTAGCTTTGCTAAATCATGACAATCTAATTGAATCGCACACTGTTTCGTATATACATCTAATAATTCTTCGACATCACTTTCAATAACATCATGTTGCTTCATAAAATAACATAAAGACCGGTTTAAAAAGGCTGTTTCAAATTCCGATTTAGCCACTTTTTCACAATAAGCTAGATCGGTATTATTTGTCATTTCATGAATCAAACTTAGTAATCGACCTAGTTTTTCGTCCGTACTTTCACCGATAATCATATCAGTTACAGCTAAAGCACCAGCATTAATCATTGGATTCAATGGCTTTGATGGTCGATTAGATTCCAGTTTAACGATAGAATTAAACGGGTCACCAGTTGGCTCCATACCGACATGTGAAAATACATATTCCTCTCCTCGATCCATTAGCGCTAAAGCTAACGTAAGTACTTTCGAGATACTTTGCAACGTAAACTTTTCATGAATACATCCCGCAGCAACACACTCTTCATTCCCTCGATAAATGGCTACAGATAGAGTATCAGGATCTGCAGCTCCTAAGGCTGGTATGTAGTCTGCAACACGCCCGTATTTTGTGAATTTTTTTGCCTCTATTAACATTTCATCTAATGTATCTTGATGTAGACATTCTGTCATTTTTCAGCACTCTCCTAATTTTCTGTTCATTATTAGAATGACCATCTACTATTATTCCATGAATAATAGTAACATTTTTCAGGAAAACTTAGCTACGCTTACATTAGAAACTTGAGTGATAAATAATTATGTATAAAAAACCGACCGTCATTTTGCTTTTTTCATACAAAGATATACCTTCACCATCTAACATGTAAAAGTTCGATGTTATTTTTCCAACTTTCCAACTTTCCACTAACCAACTAACAAAAAAACAGAATGACTACAAATGAATGTAATCACTCTGTTCCTGGTAAGAATAACGAAAGCGCCGTTTATTTTAAAGTAAATCCGCTGCTAGTTGCGCTAGACCTGAACGTTCTCCTTTTTCAAGTTTCACGTGGCCACTAATTTTTTGCCCTTTAAATTTTTCGACAACATAAGTTAAACCATTATTATATTCATCTAAATAAGGATGGTCAATTTGCTGTGGATCACCCATTAATATAATTTTACTTCCTTCTCCCACTCGAGTTAATATCGTTTTCACTTCATGTTTCGTTAAGTTCTGAGCTTCATCAATAATAATAAATTGTTCTGGGATACTACGACCACGTATATACGTCAGTGCCTCAACTTGTATAGAACCCATCCCAGCTAAAATTTGATCGATCTCTCCAGGCTTTTTAGCATTAAACAAGAATTCTAAATTATCATAGATCGGTTGCATCCAAGGTCTAAGTTTCTCTTCTTTCTCTCCTGGCAAATAACCAATATCCTTACCAACTGGTACTACAGGCCTTGCTACCAAAAGTTTCTTATAGTTATGAAGATCTTCCGTTTGTAACAATCCTGCCGCTAAAGATAGTAATGTCTTTCCAGTCCCCGCTTTGCCTACCAATGTAACTAATGGAATATCGTCTCGTAACAATAATTCAAAAGCCATCTTTTGTTGAACGTTCCGAGGCTTTATTCCCCAAACTTGGTCAGGATCTCTTTGAAACGGTTTAACAATTTTACAACCTTTATCAATTTTTCCTATCGCTGAACTTGAGCTACCTAGTTCATCCTTTAAAATGACAAATTGATGTGGGTATATATTATTTTGTTTTAATTCTTCCACTTTAATTTGTTGTTCTGTGTAAAACTTCGTTAACACGTTTAAACTAACATAAGCTTCAAGGTACCCTGAATATATATGATCTGATTCGATGACCCTATCATTTAAAAAGTCTTCTGATTGTATTCCAATAGCATCGGCTTTAACTCGTAATAAAGCATCTTTAGAAACTAAAATCACCGGCTTTTTATTTTCTTTATTACTCTCCTCTAATAATAAGTTTAAGGCTACTGCTAATATTCGATTGTCATTCGTTTTCTCATCAAACATATCTTTCATTTTCTCAAATGATCGATGATTTAGTTCAACCCTTAGTTCTCCACCATTTTCTAAGTCTACTTTTTCATGGAGTTTTCCTTTTTCACGTAATCGATCCATTATTTTGGCAATTTGTCTTGCATTTCGTCCAATCTCATCCATATACCTTTTCTTCGAATCAACTTCTTCTAAGACGATTGCAGGGATTACCACTTCATTCTCCTGAAATGCAAATAGCGCAAATGGATCCTGTAATAATACGTTCGTATCTAAGACGTAGATTTTATTCAATGTTACGCCTCCTTGACTAATGTAATGGGGTGATTGTCTTATTATTATGTTATGCAGGAAAATTAAATTTGAGATACGTGAATAAAAAATGAATGATTAAATCATTAAAGCTTTTTCCAAAAGCAACACTGTTCACGAAAACAGCCTTTTAAAAAGAGAATCCATAAAGATAAAAATAATCTACGTAGTATTGAAACAAACTTATAAAATTTCAAAAGTGATTTTACTATAAATGTATGTACAACAGAATAAAGTTAGACGAAGAAACGAACAATAATTATAAATATTTACAAGAAAGGGATGTTTGATCATGAAAGTAATTTACTTTTGTATATATGCCCTCTTATTTTCAACACTGTTTGCCTGTCAACCTAATACAGCACAGGAACAAGAGAGAGGACAACAACCGTTAGGAATTGCAGAACAAGCTGAAGAGCCACAGATGAACGAAAATAAAACAGCTCAAGAAGTGGCAGAGCACTTAGTTCACCTTGCAGAGCGTGTACCTGAAGTCCAGGCTGCAACAGCTCTTATACTCGGCGATTTAGCAGTAGTAGGAATTGATGTAAATGCCGAATTAGATCGTTCAGATGTAGGTGTAGTCAAATACGAAGTAGTTGAAGCCCTAAAAGATGATCCTTATGGAGCCTATGCATTTGTAAGTGCAGATCCTGATGTAAATGCTCGATTAAGAGGTATGCAGGAAGAGATCCAGGCAGGTCACCCAATTGCCGGCATTATGAATGAGTTAGCCGCAATTGTCGGTAGATTAATCCCGATAGTTCCTGGTCCTGAACACGAAAAAGCTGAACCAGAGCCAACCGATGCTAATGAAGAAAGGCTTGATGAAGGTCAAGATAATCAGCTTGAAGACCTACAAGAAGAACATGGTAAAAGAAATATGGAGGACGAAGATTTAACCGAAACAGATGAAAATGTTAAACGAGAAAAGAATCGAAGGCAATTAGAACAAGGTGATGAGCAAGAAGAACTGGAGAGCGAGTAACATAAGAAAATACAATGAAAAAAGCTTAGTCAGCGACTAAGCTTTTTTCATTGCAATCATTACTTCACTATCTAATTTATCTGCTGCTTCTTTATCATATGTTTTTTCATACTTAGGTTCAACAGATATTTTTGAACCATAAAACATGACATCCCGAACTTCTTTTATTTCGATTTCAACTAACGCTAACTTTAGTGGAACCTCTTCTAGTTTTTCTACTTTTATTAGTGCTGTACCACTAATCGAGTATGTAGACTCGTTTCCAATAATATTTAAAACAACGTTCGCGTTCGCTTTAATGTTTTCAATAATTCGTGAGCGATTATCAACTGCAAAGCGAACAGAATCTTTTTTGGGTGCATATACCCAAGAAATCGCACTTATATTCGGTCCACCTGTTTGGTGATCAACGGTTGCGATCGTTACAAAGCGTTCCTTTTGTAACAACTGAAATAATTCTTCTGTTAACATTTGTTCTACTTGATTAGCCAAGATAAAAACCTCCTCATGAAAATTAGTCACCTATTAAAATAGACGCTAAATGTTATTTTCCCTAACTATGTTACAATTACACTATACCTTTTTTTACCTTATGTTTAAACTTTTTTGCTTATTCATTTAACCTTATTCAATTTAATGAAATATGTCGACAGACCAGAATTTAAAACCACACCTTCTTCACAATAGCAATTATTTCAATTATAATGCTTATATACCTTTCCAATGGTTGGCAAACGAAGATGAGGTGAATTAACGATGAGAGTTAAATGCGTCATTTGCGATAAAATCGAATCTATTGATAGTGATTCATTTTTAGCTAAGCGCTTAAGGAATAGACCGAAGCATACATACACGTGTACAGCTTGTTATGACCGAATTACCGAAAAAACAAAAGCAAGAATAGCTACTGGTAAATTCCGCTTTAATAAACCGGTTGAAAACGACGACGAATGGTAATGAAAAGCGCAGAGCGCAAAAAAGCTGATTAGAAGGAATACTCCTATCTAATCAGCTTTTTTATTTTTGAAATTTTTAAGTTACGTATTTTCTACTCGCTTTTCTTTATGAAGACGAAATTTATAGGCCCCTAATACTAAGGCTGCTATGAGTAATGACTCCACTACAGGAAGCGTTAACGCCAAAAACGTAATAAAAACCGATCCAAAAAGTAAAACAATATAAACGACTGCAGTCTTTAAGATAGGAAGTTTCCTTGCAAATCCTAAATTATATACAACAACAGTTAAAATAACAACAACGATATATAGTATTGAAAATGCAAACAAAAATTGTTCAGGATTCCCTGCTCCTAGTACTTCGGCTAAAAAGGAAAAGTTTGGTGTCGGAATCTTTTCGTCAGGGGTAGCCATTTTAAGCCCTCCTTTGAGTAAGACTTATGCTTTACTTGCTAACTTCTTTTTCTTCTCAATACGCTCACGTTCATTTTTATCTAAAATTTTCTTTCTTAGACGAATGGATTTAGGTGTAATCTCACATAACTCATCATCATTTAAATATTCTAAAGATTCTTCTAACGTCATAATCCTTGGTCGTTTCATCGTTACTGTTTGATCTTTATTAGCGGAACGCATATTTGTCATTTGTTTAACCTTAGTTAAATTAACAGTAATATCATTTTCTCTCGTATGTTCACCAACAATCATACCTTCATAAACCTCAGTTCCAGGATCAACGAAAATAATTCCACGATCTTCAACTCCCATGATCCCGTATTGACTCGCTTTTCCATGTTCCATTGATACTAACACACCTTGACGTCTTCCTCCTACTTTACCTTCAAGCATAGGTTGATAACTATCAAATGTATGATTAATAATACCATAACCTCTTGTTTGCGTCATGAATTCTGTTGAGTAACCAATCAACCCACGAGCAGGGACGAGGAATTCGAGTCGCACTTGACCACTACCGTTATTAACCATATTTAACATTTCACCTTTACGTTCCCCAACGGATTCCATAATTGTCCCGGTATACTCTTCAGGAACATCAATGATGACTCTTTCAACTGGCTCGGAACGCACACCATCAACTTCTTTTACAATTACTTCAGGTTTTGAAACTTGTAATTCATAGCCTTCACGTCTCATATTCTCGATTAAAATCGATAAATGAAGCTCTCCACGTCCTGATACAACCCAAGCTTCTGGTGAGTCGGTATTATCAACGCGTAAACTGACGTCAGTTTCAAGCTGAGCTCTAAGACGTTCTTCAATTTTCCTACTTGTCACAAATTTACCTTCACGACCAGCAAACGGACTATTATTTACAGAGAATGTCATTTGTAATGTCGGTTCATCTATTCGTAATATCGGTAAAGGCTCCTGATGATCTAGGGGACATACGGTTTCACCTACATTTATTTCTTCCATACCGGAAATTGCAATAATATCACCAGATATCGCTTCTTCAATTTCAATTCGTTTTAAACCAATAAACCCGAATAGCTTCGTAACTCGGAACTGCTTTACTGAACCGTCTATTTTCATTAAAGCAACAGGTTGTCCGACATTAATTTTTCCACGAAACACCCGTCCAACTCCAATTCTTCCAAGATAATCATTATAGTCTAACATCGTTACTTGGAATTGAAGTGGCTCGTCGCTATTGTCAACCGGAGTAGGAATGTGCTCAATAATCGCCGAAAATAAATCATCCATATTTTCTTTTTGCCCTTCAGGCTCAGGATCAGTACTTGATGTACCGTTAATTGCTGATGCATACACAACCGGAAAGTCTAATTGTTCTTCATCTGCACCTAAGTCAATTAATAAATCAACCACTTCATCCACGACTTCAAGAGGTCTTGCTGCTGGCTTATCAATTTTATTTACGACTACAATTGGTGTTAATTTTTGTTCTAAAGCCTTCTTTAATACGAAGCGCGTTTGTGGCATACAACCTTCATAAGAGTCTACAACAAGTAAAACACCATCAACCATTTTCATGATTCGTTCCACTTCTCCACCGAAATCGGCATGGCCTGGAGTGTCTAAAATATTAATACGTGTATCTCCAAATTGAATAGCGGTATTTTTCGCTAAAATTGTAATTCCTCTTTCTTTTTCTAAATCATTAGAGTCCATCGCTCGTTCTTCAACATGTTCATTTGTACGAAACGTTCCAGACTGGTGTAACAATTGGTCAACTAACGTTGTTTTCCCATGGTCAACGTGGGCAATAATAGCAATGTTTCGAATATCCTTTCGATGTTTCATCTATGTGTCTCTCCTTATTATATTCATGTTTTTTCACCTTTTTTTTCACAACTGTTCTATTATAGCACAATTTTTCAATACGAATACTATTTTAAATTTATAGTTATTTATACTTTCCTAACGAGTCAAATACTTGTACACTTATAAGTAGGAGGGATTAACTTGAAAAAAGAACAAATAATCTTCTTATTATGTGCGATTTTTACAACGATTGCCATTGTTGGCGTCGGCATATCTATTTCATTAGGAAGTATGCTTGTTTTTAGCTTATCCATTTTACTAGCAACCATTTGTTGTGGTGCTGGCTTTACTTTAAGGAAAAAATTAGCAACATCCAACAAATAATAAATTAAACGAGAGAGGTTGACACTTTTTTAAGTGTCAACCTCTTCTTTACTTATTTTTTCTTTTCATAAGCGAGTTTAATTCTTGACGAAATCTTTCTAAGCTTTTTTTACATTCATTTATTTTACTCCAATCTTCTGCAACCATTGCATCGTGTAGTGTTGCCAACTCATAATCAATTTCCAACCGCAGAACAGCGATTTTCTTTTCAAAATCAGTTTTTTTCACCGACTGAACAACTTGTTTCATGGGAACCTACACCCCTTTATCATAGTATTTATATAAATTACCTTTCGAAACAGTCATACAAATCTTCAGGAGAACATAGTTTACGGAATTTTCTGATTGGGTAACTATATTATATTATATGCTTATACTTATCAGAATGTTTCTTGTTAAGGAGATGAGCATTACAACGATCATCACTGTTTACAAACAATCGTAGCATTTCATTACAACCCAAAAATATCCGTTCCGTAATAAGGGTTTTATTTATTTTTACCACCCTTACTACATTATTAAACTAGGGATAAACCCATTTTTTAATAGTCCAAGCTAATTTTTAGGATAAATAAAGCTTTTGTGATAAACTATTCACAGTAGTAATTCAAAATCCACAATTTTTTTGGCTGAGCTTCTAAGCAAGGCGCCTAATTAATTTAAAATGTAAAATTCACAATTTTTTTGCTGAGCTTCGAAGCAAAGCGCAAAAGAATTTTAAATTGTAAATTGATAACTGAAAGGATTTGATTTAATGTTTTCTGGCTTTACAGAAAGAGATTTTGAAACATTTTCAATAGAAGGTTTAGAGGATCGAATGACTGCGATTCAAGAAAGAATTCAACCTAAGTTTAAGGAAATAGGTGAAATCCTTTGTGATGACCTCGCCATCATTAGTGGTAATGAAATGTTCTTACATATCGCAAAACACGCTAGAAGAACCGTAAATCCACCAAAAGATACCTGGATGGCCATCTGCCATAATAAACGAGGCTATAAAAAGCATCCACACTTTCAAGTTGGACTTTTTGACGATCATGTGTTTATCTGGTTCGCCCTTATTTATGAAATTCCAAACAAAAAACAAATTGCTGAAACATTTTTAACAAATATAGATTCTGTTTATGAAACAATCCCAAAAGACTTTGTCATTTCTCTCGATCATATGAAAAAAGACGCTACACTAGTGAAAGATATAGATAAAACTGAATTAGAAAAGAAATTAGTTCGCTTTCGCGATGTGAAAAAAGTAGAATTTCTTGTCGGTCGACACATTTGTGCAACTGACCCAATATTAAAAGATGGTGACCAATTTATGAATATAGCAAAAAACACGATGGAAACTTTAATTCCACTATACAAAAAATCAAGCTCCGTTTAACGGCCGAGCTTGATTTTTTTGTTTCCTGGTACATCTTTCTTCAAGGCTTCTTTTACAACATGGTAACAGCTGTAGTTCGATTCTTGATCAAACTGCTTAAATAATTGTTTTTCCTCGCTTTTGCTAGGAACAATGACTTTAAAATGTTTATACAATGTTAACATCTCGCTTTTTTCAATACCATTTTCGTAAGCTTTTTCTACCCCTTGAAAAAATTGAACGACATCGATCACTTCTTCTTTTGTCCAATCAAGAGAAATAGGGATATTTATATTCATGATTAAAACTCCTCGTAGTCACTGATTGCTCGTGTTTAATTTATTTACAAGTTTGTCAACTTATTTTGAACCTCGTTTGCCTGACCAATCATATCTTTAAAAAGTTCCTCAACTGTTGGAACATTGTTAATTAAACCAATCACTTGTCCAGCCCAACCGAAGCCTTCATCTTCTATTCCTTCATAAATATATTTTTTATTAGCTTCTCCACCAATATAACTTTTTAATGCATCATAATCAGCGCCCTTTTCTTCGAGGGAAAGAATTTTATCTGTCCAACTATTTTTAAGAGCACGTGCAGGAGCTCCTAAATTACGTTTAATGACCACAGTATCGTTTTCTGACATTTGTACGATTTTCTGTTTGTACGATTCATGGGCATGGACACATTCTTTCGTAGCTACAAAACGAGTACCCATTTCAATTCCTTCTGCTCCTAGCGCTAGCGCTGCCATTAAACCTCTTCCATCTCCAATCCCACCTGAAGCGATCACCGGAATTGAGACTGCATCAACTACTTGAGGGATTAGTACGAGTGTACTCGTATCGTTACGGCCTAGATGCCCCCCACCTTCTTGACCTACAACCATAACTGCATCCGCACCCAACTCTTCTGCCTTTACTGCTTGTCGCTTAGCAGCAACAAGTACGATTTTTTTCACGTCTACACCTTCTAATTGATTGAAAATAGGCGCTGGATTACCACCAGTCATTGTTACAACAGGCACCTTTTCATCAATAGCTACTCGAACCATATCTTCAAAAGGTCTTCCGTGTTGACCAATCGCAAAGTTTACTCCGTACGGCTTATCTGTTGTTTGTTTTACTTTTTGAATTTCCACCCTTAATTGTTCTGGAGATGAAAGTGACATCGCCGTTATTTGGCCTAACCCTCCTGCATTGGAAACAGCAGCAGCTAACTCCGAATAAGCTAAATAAGCAAGTCCACCTTGAATAATCGGATACTTAATTTTTAATAATTCACTTACTCTAGTTTTCATCTTTACTCCCCCATTCAGAAAATATAAAAGGTCTTTAGTAATTTTAAATGATTTTATTTAAATATTTTCGATACAATTGAAGAAAACTCCTTTTAAAAGAGTTTTATTATTTTTTTACTATGAATTTTTTTTTGAATTTGATATACTCATTTTTGTTTTAAAGCAACCATCTTATTAGGAAAGCTCCAAATAAAAAAACAATATATTTATTTTTTAGAGGTGAAATGACAATTATGTCCCAACAAAAAACCCCATTATTTACTGGGCTACTAGAACATGTCAAAAAAAATCCTGTTCAATTCCATATACCTGGTCATAAAAAAGGAACAGGCATGGACCCAGAGTTTCGTAACTTTATTGGTGATAATGCGTTATCTATTGACTTAATAAATATCGGGCCTTTAGACGACCTACATCATCCTCACGGCATGATCAAAGAAGCTCAGGAATTAGCCGCCAAAGCTTTTGGTGCCGATCACACTTTTTTCTCAGTACAAGGCACTAGTGGCGCGATCATGACGATGATCATGAGTGTTTGTGGACCAGGCGATAAAATCATTGTTCCAAGAAACGTGCATAAATCAATTATGTCAGCAATTATTTTTTCAGGGGCAACCCCTATTTTCATTCATCCAATCATCGATCCGACTTTAGGAATTTCGCACGGTATTACCATTGAAGCCGTAGAAAAAGCGTTGCAGGCTCACCCTGATGCAAAAGGGGTACTTGTTATTAATCCAACCTACTTTGGTATATCAGCCAACTTAGAAAAGATCGTTAAGATCGCTCATAGTTATGCAGTTCCGGTACTTGTCGATGAAGCACACGGTGTCCATATCCATTTCCACGATGACCTTCCTTTGTCTGCAATGCAAGCAGGAGCAGATATGGCCGCTACAAGCGTTCATAAACTTGGCGGATCAATGACACAAAGTTCCGTCTTAAACGTTAAAGGCAACTTAGTATCACCAAAACGAGTTCAATCAATTATTAGTATGTTAACAACTACATCTACATCATATTTATTGTTAGCATCTCTGGATGTTGCAAGAAAGCAGTTAGCAACGAAAGGGTATGACTTAATTAGTAAGACGATCGCGCTCGCAAATGACACTAGGAATGAGATTAATCAAATTAAAGGGCTATACTGTATTGGTCCTGAAATATTGGGAACTATAGCTACGCACGATTACGACCCAACAAAGTTGATTATTTCTATAAAGGATTTAGGAATCACTGGGTATGACGTCGAGGTTTGGTTACGGGAGAATTACAACATCGAAGTTGAGCTTTCCGATTTATATAACATTCTTTGTATCATTTCAATTGGTGATACGAAGGAAACTACCCAAATACTAACTAGCGCCTTAAAGGAATTGTCAAAAAAGTACCTATCGGAAGCTAAATCACAAGTGGCAAAACCGATTCGAGTTCATGTTCCTGACATTCCAACGTTAGCACTCTCACCGCGTGATGCATTTTATTCTGAAACAGAGGTCATCCCGTTTAAAGAGTCTGTTGGACGTATTATTGCTGAATTTGTCATGGTGTATCCACCAGGCATCCCAATTTTTATTCCAGGAGAAATCATTACAGAAGAAAATATTGAGTATATTCAAGAAAACATTGATGTTGGCTTACCTGTTCAAGGACCGGAAGATGAGAATTTCAACACTATTCGGGTCATCAAAGAGCATAAACCATTCATTTAATATGACATACTAATTAAGTATTAAGATAAATAGTACGGCATAAACGATTTCTGATAATTTTATCATGAGAAAACAAAGAAAAAGGTAGACAGCTTCGTCTACCTTTATTAGTATATCTTTTTTATTTATTTTTTAGATTGTTCCTTTTTTGCAGTATTACAACAAGTTCCATATAAAGTTGATACTTTTTCTGCTTCAAAATGCTCGATGACTTTCCCACAAGATTGACAAATGATTACACCCATTTATACCACTCCTTTTATTTTGAAAGCGTTTTTATACTCTGTAATTACATAATAATATGACACAATCGTTATGTCAATAGTTAATTGTATGTCACATTGAGTTTTAATTTCATCCAACTGCTTTCGTAACCCTTTACCAAATAATTAAAGTAAAAATCGCGAACTCGTTTCAGCAAGCTGAAACATCGAGAAATCAGATGGAGTCTCGACTCCACCTGATTAAAAGTTCCCACCTACGCTACGCGTTGAGGTGGGGGTCTATAACCCTTAAACCATTTA
>SKSA01000362.1 GCA_007118195.1 Anaerobacillus sp.
ATCGAGTGTGCAGTCCGTCGTCAATATGGCGAGCCATTCACTTTTCTTATTCCGGTTGCGAACAAAGACGATTTTGACTGGAATACCATTTGCGGTGATCGTATGAACAGATCGAAGAACTTCCTTTTTTCCAGCTACTGGGGTCGCTTGTTCATAGAGTTTTTTTAAACCGACTAGTTTATCGTTAATCAAGTAACGCTGTTTCAGATTTTTGACCATGCCAATGACATCCAACTAACGGGTTCGGTTTTGGGAGAGAAAACTTAAAATAACATTAACTTTGAAAGGCTAATTCACAGATGAATTAGCCTTCTATTATTTGTTGGTATAACAATGTTTATAGCGATTTAGCGTATGAAATAACAACTGAATTGACATACTAATTAACAGAGTGACAATATTTATTGTCACTTCAATATTTACTATGCTAAAATCAGTGTTAATTTGTATGCTAATTTACCTGTTAATACCTATGCTATTTTACTAAGGAGGAATTTTCGTTGAAATTCATCAAACCTAAGAATACCAACGCTCAAAGGGTCAAATGGGAAGTCTCTGAACAAACGCGAGCTATTGTTAAATACTATGCTGAATTTACGGAGTATGATGAAAGCGAAATTGTCGATATGTTCTTAAAAAACATCCTTGATGATAAAGACTTTATTGAGTGGGTTTCTAAGAAGAGAAATAATAAGAGAATTATAAAGCAAATGGAGGCTGAGGAATTAGTGGAGGAAGATAAAATTGGCTAAGATGAAGAGATTAGCTGATCAGGAAGATGCATTAGTCACTGTTACCCCTCCTCTTTCAAAGGAAGAATTGAAAAACAGAAATAAAGACTATGATAACCTACCGCCAAAGAAATTTGCCACGAAGTACAAAGCGTTATTGTTTCTTCCTGTTGAATTCACAGTGAATGGCAAGTCTCACGAAATTCAATACAATTTCTGTGCCAACCCTTTTTGTAAATGGCATGGCTTGCAACAAAAGAAATTCTCTACAAAAGGGAAACGAAGTAGATATCGCCTTAGTGGTTCGGATGGAAGAAAAAGATTAAAGTGTAATTCTGACCCGATTGCACCCACAATTGGAATGACCCATAACTGCTATAATGAAATTTACTCTAACTGGTCAATAGCAGAAGAGATTTCCAGACTTAGAAGGATTGAGAGTGTTGTTGAAGTAGAACCTGAATATCAATTTCACAAAGATAACTGTTCAATGAATGGTATCACCCCTACGGAGGAGCCAAAGAATTTTTACAGACAAGGAAAGAGTAAAGTAGGTGCTCAAGTTTGGCAATGTAAGACCTGTATGAAGAAAACGAACCTTCTGCCAACGAAAAGGAAGTCAACGACTTATCATCAACAACGTAGTGAAATCTTACCTTTGTTTATGAAATTGTTACTAGGGAGAAATCCAGTTACTAGAACATGTGAAATTTTAGATATTGGACGTGGAACCTATTATGAAAAACTAGAGTTATTATATCAACGTTGTTTAGAGTTTTTGGACAAGTATGAAAGGAAACCTCTACTCAATAAAGAGTTTAACGAACTTTGGCTAAATACGGATGGCATGGTGTACTACTTGAACAACGTTCGACAAAAAGGGCAAGGTGGTTCTAAATACGATGGTATGGAAGACAGTAAATTTCCAACAGAGATTATTGTCACGGCTGAAGGGTTAACAAGATATGTATTCCGCGCAGATATAGCGTATGACTGGGATATCACCCTTGGAGAAATAGCATCAGACACCTTTTTTAATAAGGAAGACCACCTTAGTGAGTTTGCCAAAAGGCATGGTAGGTTTGGTGATTATTCTCATTATCCGATTCCTCCAACGAAGAATGATACACAAACGGAATCAGATTATCATTATGAGGTGGCTCAATTTGACCGAAGAGACCAGTATGTAAATGGGTTTCACGTTGGTTCAACTTATACAACTATTGCCCATTATTGGCTCATAAAACAGCTTGTAAAGGCATCTGAATGGCGTTTTATTACGGATAAGAGCCATTCCCTTATGACTTCATTATATCGTGTATTTGCTAAGGAATTCCGATTAACAGAAGCACACCATTTTCTATCTCAAACAGATAAGACAAAATCGAGAAAAATAGCCTACAATGAGTTTAAACAAGCTAAAATAGATTTAATTGAATGGGGATTATATAAAGGATATAACACTCGTTCACTTAGAAAACTAGCTTTTTTACAGTTGACTGAACTGTTTCAACATCATCATTTTCACGAAGACATGACAGATGGAACACACAAGTATCGTGTTCATGCTAATCATAGCATCCAACACCCTCTTGCTACCGTCGATAGAGGGTTCAGGGCAGTAGATTGCACGACAGACCTTTCTTCTTATGAACCAGAGGAAATTGCCAATCTAATCATGGAAGTGAATGATAACGCCACGAACAGTTTTATCCAATTGGTACGGCGAAAAATTTCCATTTTAGAAAGACCGCTCGTGACAGCAAGAGGTGATAAAAAGAGTTATATTTACTCCAATTTCAATCCGAGGTATGCTCAATACGCTGCAACAATATTACGAACCTACTACAACTTTTGTAAGAAATACAGGTCAGGCGATAAACGAGAGTTAACCCCAGCTCAACGCTTAGGAATAACAGATAAGCAGTTTACAATTCAAGACATTATTTATCAACGATAAAATCTCCTGATATTTAATTAGTAGATTTTTTACAAAGGGATTGGACATTTATGTTAGAATTTTCATATAAGGAATGAAAGAAATATAGGTAGTTTGTGATTGTTTTCACTTAAACTATCGGGGGAGTTTTATAAAATTACGATTTTCCTCTTAACCTTAAACGCATAGCTCTTAGGTATGAAGAAAGGAGGTTAATAAACTATGAATAAAAAAAAAGGACGTGAAAAACACTCAAATCATAGCGAGAAGGATAAAGACATCGAAAATAAACTTGAAACTGTCGACTTTTTTGCAACTGGAGCCAAATTGACATTTATCAGACGCCTCGGAATGTTACTCAGCAATCCGAAAAAAGAGGCTCCCAGCTGGATTACGGGAATTTTAGGAGCTTCAGCTATATTTGCGATTGCCTACTTTCTGGCATCTTACTTTTAATTATCTTCTTCCACTGGTTAATTGCCCTAAATAATTTTCCTTTTTCAACTAACGGGTAAGCGATAGTTCAAGAAGAAAATAAAATATAAGTAAAACGCACAGATGTTAAAATCTGTGCGTTTTTGTGTGTTAATTATAATGTTAATTTACCTGTAAATCCATGTTGAATTATAGTGTTATTATGCTTGTGAATTCTATTTTTCTCTCCCAAAACCGAACCCGTTA
>SKSA01000287.1 GCA_007118195.1 Anaerobacillus sp.
AATTTCATAATAACAATAAACTAGCCACATCCATCTACATCTAGTTGAGAACGAATTAACTCAACTAGATGTAGCATCCTAGTGGCGCTAAATAAGAATTATGAAATTCATTAATGCAGCTATTTATTCACTATAGGAAGGTTTGTTTGTGCTAGTTGGTAAGGTAGTAGATTGAAATATCTTTATGAAAAGGAGACTAGCGATGAGAATTGTAAAAAACATTACTTTTATTACTCTTTTAATCATTGTTTTTCTTAACTCTTTTTCTTTTGTTAGTGCTCAGTCGGATGTTGATCAATTAGTTGTGGCGATTCATCGAGATGAAAATACATTATCACCTTTCACTTATGTTACAGGGAATCCGGGCATTGAAACGGTGAGACTAATTTTTGATAGTTTATTCACTTTAGATCCCGATAGTGAGGCAATCCCGTGGATGGTCAGTGATTATACGATTGATGAGGACTATCAAGTTTATGAGATTACGTTGCACAATGACTTGAAGTGGCACGATGGGAAGTCTGTAACTGCAAGTGATGTTGCTTTTTCCTATACATATCCTTTAACGCAAAATTACACGCGTTGGAGAAAAATTGCGGAGCAAGTCGATACGATCGATATTTTTGATGACCAACGTTTGCGGATCATTTTAAATGGAAGTAATCAAAATTTTATCGATCAAGGCATGGCTGATTTACCGATCATCCCTAAACATATTTATGAAAATGTTGAAGATGCGCAAACGGTCTCGGAGACGATAGGAAGTGGTATGTACAAATTAGTAGAGTATAAACGTGATCAGTTTTATAAGTTTGAACGTGTCCAAGATTATTTCATCGCTACACCTACGGTCAAGCAGTTGATTATGCCGATTATGACGGATATGAGTTCGATTTTTCAAGCACTTCGAGCGGAACAAATCGCAGCAACAACGGCACTATTAGCTCCGGAGTTGGTGACAGACTTTCGGGATGAGCAAAACATTAATGTCCTATCAGGTGCGGGGTTGAACGTTACCTTATTACAATTTAACAATGAAGTGTATCCTTTTTCTGAAAGTATATTCCGGCAGGCGATCGCCTTAGCAATTGATCAACAAGATATCATTGATACCGTCCTATTAGGGTATGGTGACAGGGCGAGTCTTGGGTTTTCTCATCCCTCATTACCTTGGGGAAGAGAAGATCTCGTCATAGAGCGAGATGTGAAAAAAAGTAATCAATTACTCGATGAAATCGGTTTTGAGCAAAAAAATCAATCAGGAATTCGCCTTGACGACAACGATAAAGCTTTAGAGTTTGATTTGCTCGTCTATGCAAATAACCCTTTAAGAATTCGAACAGCACAACTTATTGCCGAGCATTTGCAAGAAGTAGGAATCGAAGTTAATGTTGTTTCTTTAGAGCCCGGAACGATGGATGATCTAGTATATCCTGGGTTTGACGTAACGCAAGGTAGAGATTATGATATGGCGATTTGGGGGTGGTCAGCTCCGGTCCAATTACGCTCAAATATGTTAGTTGAGTTATTTACTTCTGAACTATCGATTGGTTCATTAAATATTGGCGCTTTTACTAGCGAAGCTTTTGATCTTTTATCGGAACAGTTAAGAAATACACTAGATTTAGAGGAAAGAATGGCGATCATTGATGACATGCAACAAGTAATTGCAGATGAAGTGCCACTTGTCACGTTATTTTTCCCACAACAACTAGTCGCTTATAATCAAAGTCTTTATGATCAGTGGGTGATCCCAAATGGCGGCAGCAGTATTAATAAGTTCTCCTTTTTACCGAACGATGAAATAGGAGTTCGTGAAGTAGCCGATCAATCCGAAGTTACGATTCCAACACAAAAAAGTAATCGATTATGGCTATTGATGTTGATTCCGATGATTTTTTTCATAGGAATGAAAAGAAAGAGACGGAAAACAAATGCGTAAGTCCAAATGGGTTCAGTTTGTCATTTTAATCGCTCTTGTCGTTACGTTCAATTTTTTGTTCCCGAGAATGTTACCTGGGAACCCGTTAAACTTTTTAGCTGGTGAGGAAGTGGCGATGCTTACGAGCGAAGAAAGACAAGAAATTATGGCGAAATACCATTTAGATCGCTCATTGCCCGTTCAATACGGGTTTTATTTGAAAGATTTAGTGACGTTGAACTGGGGAGACTCTTACTCTAAAAAACAACCGATCATCGAAATTCTAGTGGCTGCTGCACCGTGGACGTTGTTACTAGCTTCTCTTAATTTAATCATTGCTTCAGTGCTAGGCACGATTCTCGGGGCGGTCGCTGCATTAAAAAGAAAAAGTAAAACAGATGTCCAGCTATTAATTTTGATTTCTTTTATTAGTTCAGCGCCCGCGTTTTGGATGGGGATGATTTTAATTTCAGTTTTTGCCGTAAATTTAGGCTGGTTCCCGATCTTCGGCGCATATACGATATGGGCTGATTACACTGGCTTGGAAAGAGTGTTTGATATTTTAAAACATTTATTTTTACCATTAATGACGTTAGTGATTTTATCGGTGTCGGGATTTTTTTTAACAATGAGGTATTCTCTTATTGAAGTGATGGGAGAAGATTTCGTATTAATGGCAAAAATAAAGGGGTTATCACAGCTCACCGTTAAGTTTCGTTACATGATCAGAAATGCGCTTTTACCAGTATTCACATTATTCATGCTAGAAGTCGGCTATATTTTTAGTGGAGCAATCGTTGTGGAAACGGTTTTTTCTTATCCGGGGTTAGGGCGGGTCATGTATGAAGCGGTTTTAGCGAGAGATTATCCTGTCATCCAATACTCATTTTTACTCATTTCCTTCATGGTTATCGCCTGTAATTATATAGCAGAATGGTTGTATCCTTTCGTAGATCCGAGGGTGGTGAGGGATAGATGAGACAGTTCGCTCAGTCCCAAAATAAGTTAGCGCTTGTCGGTACGGGGTTATTGGTATTTTTTTTAATGATGGCGGTATTTGCCCCATTGATTGCTCCTTTTGACCCTGAAGCGAGAGTCGGTCACCCGTTTTCTGCTCCTAGTGGAGAGCACATTCTCGGGACGAATGATTTAGGCCAAGACATTTTCAGTGAATTAGTGTTCGGTACGAGGATTTCACTGGCTTTAGGACTACTAGCCGCGGTGATTGCTGTTTGTGTCGGAAGTACGATTGGGCTAGTTGCTGGTTTTAAAGGTGGAAGGATGGAAGATTTTTTAATGAGATTTACAGATTTCATTCTCGTTCTACCATTTCTTCCGTTAGTCATTATTTTTGCGGCCTATTTAGGGTCTGGCTTTCTAAATTTGGTCGTTGTGATCGGATTTTTAACGTGGCCAACGACGG
>SKSA01000076.1 GCA_007118195.1 Anaerobacillus sp.
AGCAAAAATGCCCAAGCAGTTAAATTACTTTTGATCGTTCGCTTTCTTTTTGCCATGTCAATTGTGTTTTTTGAAACGGACGATACATTTTGGTGGTTTGGATCCGTTTTTGAAATCATCCCTACCGTTCCTCCTTTTTTAAGAAAGGCGAAGGTATACAATCACCCACGCCTTTCATTATTTAAATTAATTGGCTGATAGATTATTAATCTCAATTTCTGATTTTTCTAAAAATTCATCCGCTGTTATACTTCCATTTAGTAGCATCGTCAAATTATTAATCATTATGTTATTTGCTGACAATAGTTTCAAAGAACGAGGCATGTAATCTACATATTGAGTAACCTCCGCATAATTAGAGCGATAATTCAAGTTTTGGAATTCTTCTGAATCTAAGACAGACTGTTTTGATGGAACATGTCCAGCGACTGCCCATTTCGCCCCATTTTCAGCTAACCAATCAGAAAATTTAGCTGCTGCTATTTGTTTTTCTCTATTATCCTGAACTGGAAGAATTAATGTATGAGAATCTCCCCAAACAGCTTGCTCACCGAATAATGTTGGGATAGGTACTGCACCAAAATTCAACTCTTCATCTTTTTCATAGTTTCCTGTTGCCCAAACACCAGCGAAGTTCACTGCTGACCTTCCTGATTTAAATAGATCATAGCCATTCGTAACGTTTTTCGGCCACACACCTTTTTCTACCATATCAACTAGTACTTGAAGTGCTTCTTTCCCAACTTCATTGTTAAATGCTGCTTTTTCATCTTCAATATATTTTCCGCCGTTTTGACTGTTTAACGAATACCAAATCCAAAATGGATACACGTTGTCTGTGTTTGAAGCAAAAGGGAAAACACCTTCTGGTAATTTATCATTCAACGTTTCAAGCATCGAAAGAAATCCTTCAGTACCTGGGTCTATGACAAGATTTTCGTTTTCGTCCAAAAGTCCCACTTCACCTAAATAATCCTTGTTGTAATACATAATAAGCGCATGTGTATCGAGTGGTACCGCATAGCGTTTGTCATCTACTGTAACAGCACTTACTTGATTTTCAGTATAGGTAGTCCAATCAATCCCCGCTTCACCCGCTATTGTATCTACCGGCTCTACCATCCCTGTCGGTACTAACTCTGCTAGATATGAAGCGTGTGCAATTGCTACATCTGGACCTGATCTAGCGATTAAGGCTGTACGAAGCTTCGTATAGTAGTTATCCCACTCAACATTTAACATTTCAACTTGAATTTCTTCATGTGTATTGTTGAATTCATTGACTAGATTTTCCATGAATTCACCGTCACCACCACTAAATGGCACCCAATATTTTAAATTTACAACATCATTTAAATCGCTTACACCTTTTGACTGACTTGAATTTGAATTACCGCAACCCGACATGAATGCAACTGCTAACAATAATAACACCATAAACCAACTAAACTTTTTCTTCATTGTTAATTAAACCTCCTTAATAATTCATATTTTTTATTTTTATTATCCAGCAACTTCCGTTTTCTCATGATGTTGTTCATTGAGACGACGGTTTTGTAGTTCCTCAATTACTTCTGCATAGCGATCTTCGGTAAATGTATAGAAGTACATAATCCCAAAGCGAATTAATGAACCTAGTGCTGGAAGTAAACAGATTACAAAAAACAACGCTTGTAATGTTTCTGGTGATTGCTGCTGATTTGGAACATAGCCAATAACCGTAAGAATTAAACCTGTTAACCCCCCCGCAATTGCAATAGAAAGCTTACCAGTAAATGTTTGTCCTGAGAATGTCACTGCTTCATTACGCTTTCCTGTTTTCAACTCCGAATATTCAATTGTTTCAACAAGCATTGATGAAATTAGCGGCCCTGTTGCTGTATATAAAAGCATCGTAATTGTGATAAAAACAAATGTAACAACTGTACTTGAATAACCAACAGAAAACCACAAAATGCGAGCGATTACATCAATAGCAACAACTGTCATTAAAATATGTTTCTTTTTAAATCTTTTTGCAAGCGTTGGAATAAAGAAAAAACCAACACAGCTTAATAAACTGATTGCACCAAAAATTGTTATTAAGGCAGCGTTTCCAAGATTATATGTGAAGAAGTAAATATTAAGCGCAAGTGTAATCATAATGAAAATGTTACAGAAGAAAGTTGCAAGCACTGCAAACATTGGCTTGTTTGATTTAATTGCTTGAACGGCGTCACTTAATTTCACCTTTGTTTTTGGCGGTTTTACGCGTTCTTTCGTGTTCTTATAGCCATTTAACATAAACGGTAAACCGATAAGCATTAACACGATTGCAGCATATAAATAGCCTTTTTCTAAATTACCTTGTCCTAAAAATCCTGCTAGTGGCGCGAATAAAAGTGTAGGAATACCAATTCCGACGAAGACCCCTAAATTTGCAAATGTTACAAGCTTTGTACGTTCCTGTGAGTCTTGACTCATCACCGCTGACATTGACCAGAATGGCACATCAGAAACCGTATAAATCATTCCCCAAAGAATGTATGTGACACCCGCAAAAATGATTTTTGCCGTTGGATCTAAATCTAAAGGTAAAAACAAAACTATTGTTATTGCTGTAATAAAGAATGGCATATAAAGTAAATACGGTCTAAACTTGCCGCGTTTCGAGTTAAGCGTATCCATAAAAGATGCCATAATGGGATCATTTACTGCATCCCATGTACGTGCGATTAAAAAGATCATACTTGCGGCGGCGGCAGAAATTCCTAAAATATCCGTATAGAAAAATAAGATAAACGTTCCAACAAGTCCAAAACTGATACATTGCCCCATCCCATAACCAAAATATGAAAACAGTTCTTTCTTAGTTATTTTTTCCTTTGTAGTTAAACTTTCCATCTCTCTTAGCTCCCAACCTATTAATTTTTTATTTAAGCGAAATAGTTTAGTAATTATTCAAATAAATAACCGCCATTGTGCTTGTAACCTAAGATCTCTTTTACTTTTTTCGGATCAAATTTATAGTTGTGCTGATGATCTAAAAGCCCATTTATCTCCTGCTCCACATCCGTTAGCTGGGTATAACAAAATCCACACACATAATCAATATCCATTACCGCTTGTGTAAGATCTTTAATTCTTTCTAATACTTCCTCTTCGCTTTTCGGGCGGGTTCCATATCCCCATGCATCTTTTTCATCATTATTTGTAAACGCCACACCACCGTATTCGCTGATCATCACCGGTCCCCCTTTGTAGTGATAACCTTCACAGTAGTTTTCCTTTTTACTTGTTAATGAAGGGCTTCCGTTAACAGCCTTCTCCATATTTGCATAACACTCCCGCATTGCTTCACT
>SKSA01000091.1 GCA_007118195.1 Anaerobacillus sp.
GGCTCGATATTAATAACCTCCCATCCCTACCAATCATTCCGCTTGTGGTAATTGCCAATCCAACTACGATTATTAAAGCTTCTTCAGATTATAAAGAAGCATTAGAGATGGTTTACCTCGCCGATAACTTACCCGCAAAAATTCTTTCAATACAACAGACGTTTAACACAAGGCGCAAAATCATCCATGATTTAGATTCCTTTTCTAACCATCTGATCAATTGTCACGAACCTAAAGAAGTTGATATATTACAACAATTAAAAATCCCAGAAAGTGCAATTTTAACAGGTGTATATTGTCCTAATTGCTTAGCTCTTCCAATGAGTCGAAAAAAAGGAAGTTGGCATTGTCCAAAATGTTTATTCGTATCCAAAGATGCACATATTCTTTCATTAAAACACTATTATTTGCTCCTAGGTAAAACGATTACTAATCAAAAATTAAGGACGTTCCTCCATCTTCCTTCTCCTTATACTGCCTCGAGAATATTAAGATCCATGAATTTAAAATATACCGGTAGTACGAAATTTAGACAGTATGAACTCCACTTTTAATATCTTTGAGCTCGGTTTGAACACTAAAATGATTAAGTTAGTTGATAAGTCGAGAGTTCACTTTAATACAACAGATGATGTTGGTGATGGTGCGAATGACAACTTGGGAATGGTAAAATATCTTGAATTTGCGCAAATGGATATTGCTTTGTAGCAAATTGGGTATGGTACAAATATTCCATTACGTAAATTTGGTGATGGTCATAACCGCAAAGAACACCTGATGCACCTTGCCCGTTCGTAAAAGAAATTCCAACAGGTTGACCGACTAGATGTTGAGCTTTGTGATAAAGTGGCATGTGAGCTGCACCTCCTCATGCATAGTATGAAAATGACCATAGTGTGGTGCCTATATTTTTACATTAAAAACAAAGTTAATAAACCGTTGAAAAAGCATTCACCATTTTGAAACGAAAAATCTTAAGATATTTGGAAACAAACACTAGTCATCAAGTGTAGATTTTAATGGCTAAGTGTTCTACTATTAAGGGTGGATGTTTTGCTTAACGAGCGAAACTATAGGTCTACTAGTAGATGCTTTAGACAACGAATCGGAAAATATAAGTAATTAACACAATTAAGGAGTGGACGTTTTGAAACGATTTTTAACGATAAAAGATATGGAGAGGATATGTCAAGAGATTAATGACAAGCATATTCCCGACGATTCTCGCTTTATGCAAGCGATAAAAGATCAGTTTGAGCAGTATGGTGATGCTAGCCGGGATGAATTTGTAAGCACAGCTTTTAAACGAAAGCTTTCAGTCATAGATAAAGAGATTGAAATGATTGAAGATAAGGTGAAGATGAAGCCGAGTTGCTTTGAAGGTTGCAGTCATTGCTGTTATTTTCCGATTATTGTAACGAAAATGGAAGCAAAACTAATCGCTCAACACATCGGGGAAATGCCGCATCAAGAAAGAGAAGAACTGATCACGCATCTAGAGGAGTATTACGATAGAGAAGACCTTGATCAAGTTTATAGTATCGATTTTCAAACGGATAATGACTTTAAGAGAAAGTATATTCAAAAGCAAGTAGCTTGCCCTTTATTAGATAAAAAGACCAATAAGTGTAAGGCGTATGATGTTCGGCCGATTCCTTGTCGAACGCACTTGAATTATTGTGACCCACAAGTTTGTGCGGATAACGACATTCCTGATGAAGTGTTTAGCTATGAGTTTTTATACGAATATTACATGTATGCTTTAGTGAATACGATTCAAGAAGTCGTTTTAGAAACGGAAAGTGATCCTATTAATCTACCTGGCGATGTTTATGAAGCTGATTTTTTACCAAGACTATTAAAAGAACAATTGCCACGTTTAAAAGGAGAGAGATAAATGACATTAGATATTATTCTTGTCGTCCTAGTTGTTTTACTATTTAGAGAGGTTGTCAAAACAAAAAGTGAACTCACTGAGATCAAGGGATATGTAAAGAAAATGGCAGAAAAGGAATAGGAAAAGCAAAAAAATAAGTGTGTAGGAAGACTAAGGCTTCTCGTTAATTTTATTAGTGGGTGCCTTAGTTTTTTTTGAGCCCAAATATTTGCGATTTCTGCACAAAAGTAGTTAACAACCTATATTTTATAAATGAACTAAAGTTTGGGGGTGAATGGATGGCAGTCATTAAAGCAAACCAGAAGGATAGAGAGATGTTGGCTAGGTTAATTCGTGCAGAAGCAGAGGGCGAAGGGGATTTAGGAATGCTCAAAGCAGGGAATGTCATGGTAAACCGAGTTCGTTCAGCTTGCTTAGATTTTGAACATATTAATACGATACCTGAAATGACGTTTCAATCTCCGGGTGGTTTTGAAGCAGTTTTACACGGTTATTTTTATCAACGGGCAAGGGAACATGAGTTACGTCTCGTTGATAAATTGATTAAAGGAAATCGATACGATCCTGCAGAATTTGCTTTATGGTTTTTCAGACCAGATGGTCCTTGTCCTGCTCAGTGGTGGGGGCAGTGGAATTCAGGAAGGTATAAAGAGCATTGTTTTTATACACCGTTAGCTGGTGAATGTCCAGACGTTTACGGAACTTTTTAAATAAAGAATGGAGTGAAGTTTAAGTGTATTATCAGCCTTATCAACCGCAAGCTTATCAATCTTATCAATCTTATCCACCTTATCCAATTGGAACGAACCAACCTGTTGAAAACCAATCTATTACGAGTCAACCTATTGCAAATCAGAAAGAAAAAAAACAACCTGTTAAGAATCAACCTGCTGAAAATCAATCTTTGACAAACGCACAACCTAATCGTAATGTAAATTCTGGAAGTCAAAATGTAGCGCCACGAGGTTGTTCGGAACAATCCTCTCAAAGGAGAAGAGTGCCATTTCATCAACTTCCTCAAGTGCCAGTTGAAGGAATGCTACCACTTGAAATGTCTTATATTGAAAACATCCTTCGCTTAAATCGAGGCAAAATAGCGAGAGTTTATATGACGTTTGAAGGTAGGGTGAATGACAATAGACAGCAAGTGTTTGAAGGAGTCATTGAAGCTGCTGGGAGGGACCATATTATTTTAAGTGACCCACAAACTGGTCAACGTTATTTATTACTTATGGTTTATTTAGATTACGTTGAGTTTGATGAAGAAATTGAATATGATTACCCTTTCGCTTAAAAAGCATAGATACAATTGGAGAAAGGATTATTATAGCGCGTTAGTTGCTTACGATTAATAAAATAAAATGACTATCACATGGACTGATCTGATAGTCATTTTATTTTTGAACTAAACGAGTGAATTTCATAATTATCTAAA
>SKSA01000285.1 GCA_007118195.1 Anaerobacillus sp.
CGTGAAGAGGATCTTTTACCTCTTCACAACCAAACGTATGTTTTATATAATGATGTTAACGCATTTTCTAATACAGAGGTGGTTTTTTTATGACAAATCGAGTAGTTGAAAACTATCAACGAGATGAAGAAATGATGATCCTTATTTTTGCACAATGGTGTGTGAATCATGATTTAAATCCAATCGAAATATATGAACGAGCTTACCCACAACAAAAACAGAATGAAGCGTTAAACAAAGCCCTCGATTCAACCATTTCAAAAGAAGAATCGGAGTATATCCCAGATGAAACCCTATTCGCTGTTTTATCAATGTTTGGGAATGAAGAACTTGCTTTTACTGTTAGCGAAGTAACAAAAAAAGGCTAGGTGCAGTACCTAGCCTCATTGTATGTTCCGCCCTCCCAATAATCAACTTATTAGCACACTGTTCGATTATCAAGATAAGCATATAAATTAATTTATCGTTTTATTCAAGTGACCTTCCTTAAGGGGCTGATGGCACCTCCTTTTTTAAGTAATCAGCGTCACGTTTTTCTAAAAATGCCGAAATACCTTCTTTTCCCTCATTACTCATTGCTCTTTGGGAAAGCATTTCTGTCTCCAAGCTCATTTGAGATTCGAGCGTTTCCTGTAACGAATGATAAAACAATTTTTTGGTTGCACCAAATGCATTCATCGGACCCATTGCTAATTTTTCTGCAAGCTCAATTACCGTTTTCATTAAAAGATCATTTGAAACTAGCTCATTTACGATTCCCCACTCGCAAGCTTCTTTTGCGTTTAACATGCGGTTTGTATACATTAACTCTAACGCACGTCTCATGCCAACGAGGCGTGGTAAAAAATAACTTCCTGAACCATCTGGAGTTAAACCAATTTTGTTATAGGCCATGATAAACTTAGAATTGTCCGATGCGTATACAAGGTCACATGCACATGCAAGACTCATCCCTGCACCAGCAGCTACCCCATTAACTGCACCGATAAAAGGCTTATCCATTCTAGCAAAATACGAAATGGCTTGATGTAAATAAGCGGTTACACTTTTCAAATGGGAGCCGATTGGATCCTCATCATTAACGAAACTTTTCAAATCTCCACCAACAGAAAACTTATTTCCTGATCCAGTAATGACAACCGCTCTTATTTCATCACTTTCTGAACAATAAATAGCCACATCCATTAACTCTTTTGCCATTTGTAAATTTAGCGCATTTCCTACTTCAGGCCTGTTTAAGGTGACAATTCCTACATGATTTTCAATCGATAAAAGTACACAGTTTTCCATATTGATTCCCTCCGCAAATTAGAAATAGTAATCTATTACCTAAACTCATAATCTTTATATTCGTTGTTTTTATCTGTTTTCCTCTTTATATTTTGCAAAGAATCTACCATCTATATTTACAAAAATCTTATAAGAGGAATTCCCATCGTCAAATATATTTAGCTTATTAATATTCCGTATTAGAGTGATTAAACTAAACCACTATGCACCCAGGGAAGCTTAACCGTGAAATAGTTTCAGTAAACTGATAAAATTAATTTAATGACTTAATGAATTTCATAATCCTTATTTAGCGCCACTAGGGTGCTACATCTGTTGAGTTAGATCGTTCTCAACTAGATGTAGATGGATGTGGCTAGTTTATTGGTATTATGAAACACTCGACTAAAAAGTAAAAGAGAAGGAGAAAACATGATAATTAGACAAGCAAAAGTAGATGATTGGAAAGGGATTTCTCGTGTTCATGTTGATTGTATGCACTCGGCATATCAGGAGATTTTACCGTCAGATATTATTAATAAGTTTACTTATAAAGATCGAGAGAAGCGATGGCAAAAGGACCTTCCAAATTCCATTCGTGGAGGAACGATGAATTTTGTTGCGGTAGATCAACAGGGTGAGATTGTTGGATTTGCCTTGGGGGGGACGATGAGAGATCCCCGCTTACGAATTAAATATACAGGAGAGATTTACGGGCTATATGTTCATCCTGAGGCGCAAGGACAAGGTTACGGTACAAAGTTATTTGAAAGTGTTGCACAGCATTTAGCTTCCCTTCACCATTCATCGATAGCTTTATGGACCTTCAAGGATCACCAATCTTGTTCGTTTTACAAATATCTCGGTGGCGAGGAAGTGTACGAAAAGAACACAATCATCGCTGGAAAAGAAATGAAAGAATGCGCTTATGGATGGGATCATTTACACACCTTTTCTGTCAAAACGAAAGATTTAAACTAATTCAACTTATCCATCACCCTTCAAAAAACGCCGTTACCTCGGCGTTTTTGGGGTCTTGGCACTTCCCGAGTAATATTAATTAAAGTATTTTTATTTCAAACAATAAAAAAAGTGGAGGTTTCCCCCCACTAATGCACGCTTCTACTATAAAAGTTCTTTTCTAAGTTGTTCTGGTGATTTTGGAGATAAATAGCCAAAAGGAATATCAAATACTGTTTTCACTCCAGTAAAACCTTCTTGCGAATATTTATAAATTGCTCTAGCGTAGGCAACCATCACGCTTGCTGTAAACTCCGGGTTGCTCTCTAATGTAAGACTAAATTCCATGATTTGATTAGTATTTTCACCGGTTTTCCCACTACGTAATACTACACCGCCATGTGGCATCTTTGTATGATTTTCTTTAAATTCTTCTTCGGTTATAAAGGTTACATTAGTTTCATAGTCGGCAAAATAGTTTGGCATCGTTTTAATGTCGTTTTCAATTCGTGCTAGATCTTCCCCTGGCTTTGCAACAACGTAACAATCTCTTAAGTGCTTTTCTTTTGTCGATAACTCTGGCTCTTCACCGTTACGTACCTTGTTTACCGCTTCTTCAATTGGAATCGTATATTGGACTCCATTCTGAACACCCTCAACACGTCGAACAGCATCTGAATGCCCTTGACTTAAGCCTTTGCCCCAAAATGTATATTCTTTCCCAACTGGCATGATTGACTCAGCTAATAAACGGTTAAGAGAGAATAACCCTGGATCCCATCCCGTAGAAATCACACACGCATGCCCGTTATTTTTGGCAACTTTTTCAACTGAGCTAAAATATTCTGGGATTTTCGCATGTGTGTCATAACTATCGACAATATTGAACATTGATGCGATGTATGGCGCTTGCTCCGGTAAATCAGTAGCAGAACCACCACAAAGTAACATTACATCAATTTTCCCTTTATACTGTTCAATTTCAGAAATATGTATCATTTTCTTATCTTTACTAATTGCATCAGGTTCCCGTCTAGTGAAAATCCCTACTAACTCCATATCTTCGTTTTGCTCTATGGCTGCCTCTACTCCACGACCTAAATTCCCATAACCTACAATCCCCGCTCTAATCTTGTTCATTCTAACTCCTCCAATATAAATTTTTTGAATCCCCGAAAAATATTTTTCTATTTTTAAAAATTTTTACCAGTTATTTTTTCGACACAAATACTCAAAATTCCTCTTTTTATAGCTTTCAATTTATGAAGACCATTATCAAAATTTCCAATATTCTTTTTGTACAAAAAGCATTACTGTAACTGAGGTAATGCTTCCGTTTTAGTCAAAGAGCCTAAATCCAAGGGGAATTTTCCTAGATCAGAATATACTTTTATAGACAAGCAGGAATTTTTCACATACTCACCGAATGTATATAATTTTATGAAATTTCGGAAAAAAACAGAGATATTAGCTTAATATAGAAGAGTCTCTTTTATTAGTTGATTTGGAGGGGTTAAATGAGTACTAAAGGTATACTACTAACAGAAAATATTTTTGTAAATAAAAACTCTCATATTTTGTATGTTTATGATACTTTAGAAAAGTATTTAGCAAAAACAGTATCGTTTATTTTAACAACGATTGAGAATGGAGAGGAAGTAATTTATATTGATAACGTTCAACGAAGAAATATGGTAAAAAATAGATTGGTGAATTTTCTCTCTAATCACCAACTTAGTTTTGTTCATTTTATAGATAGTCATGAATTTTACGGAGTGGGGTTCGATTTTGATTTTCAATATGTTATAAACAACTTCCAAGAAGTTACACGACCGTTATTAGAAAAACAGACTCCATTTCGAATTTGGGGGCATATTGATTGGAAAGAAGACCCTAATATATTGGAAAAATTAAATACCTATGAATGTGAATGTAATATAACTTTAAGCGAAATAGGTATTCTAACAGTTTGTGTGTATAACGGATCTACAACTCCTGCAAAAATTCAAAACAATGTGATGAAATACCATGATTATTTAATGACCGACAATGATGTATATCGTTCTGTCTTAAATAATAAATTACGTTTTGAGGCGGAATTCCCGTCACAAACTGTTGAGACACTAGAAAATGAAATTGATTTATATAAACAAAAACTAGATTTTATCCATGTCATTTCACACGAAGTAAGAAATCCGTTAACAGTTATAAAAGGCTACGCTGCCATTCTTAAATCCGGTGAGGATAACGAAAATAAAAAGATGTTGTTAGACATGATCAACGATTATGTAGACGTTATAGATAATGAAATTTCTCATATTATTTGTACAGAACAAATGCTATGCACAAGCGAGTTATGGAAAAGTAAAATTATTAACCCTATGCAACTACTTGATGAAGTTATAGAGATCATGAAATCTAAAGCTAGGTCTCAAAATATACAGTTGTCTTGCAATATTCTTTTAAACGGTAACGAATTATTAAAATCAAACAATATCGGATTTAAGCTGATTATTTCAAACCTACTAAGTAATGCGATCAAATACAGCCCTGAAGGGGGAAAAGTTTTTCTAAATGCAATCATTCGAGATAAAGAACTTTTTATTGAAATTATTGATAATGGAGTAGGAATTAGCAAGGAAAACCAGCGTAAATTATTTAATAAATATGAAAAAATTGATACTGAAAAACAAGGGCACGGTATTGGTCTTTACATGGTAAAAAAATTAGTAGACCATTTTCATTCTAAAATAGATATAAAAAGTCAAATAGATCAAGGTACAACAGTCTCCCTACAATTTCCATTATTAGAATATGCACACAAAAAATTAGAAGAATATGTATAGGACAGTTTTTTTATTCACACTTAAATGCTCTAAATTCTTTAATGTTTCCATTTCATCAACTCCAACTAAAAAAAAGAGTAACAGGAGCGAACTCGTTTCAGCAAGCCGAAACATCGAGAAATCAGATGGAGTCTCGACTCCACCTGATTAAAAGTTCCCACCTACGCTACGCGTTGAGGTGGGGGGCTATAACCCTTTAACCATTTAAGGATTAAAGTTTCTCCCTGTTACTCTTTTGTAGTTACTATCGAATTTGGAAGGTTGTCAATGAAGAGCTACTTCTAAATATATCAGTTAGAGATTGAGCCTCTTCCTTCGTTAGATCCATCCATTTTTATGTGTCACCTTCTGAGTCTCTTACATCCATAGATTTTCAGTCTTATCTAGTCGGTAATGTTGCCCAGGTCTCCTTTAGCCATGCATCAAATTCAGCGCCTTTATCTCCTTCATACGTATCATATAAATCAAGTCTCATCTTTTTCACTTTTTCTTTGAAGTCCTCATATGAATGATTTTCAGGTAAACTCTTCTTAATTCTAAGAAGAATTTTGTTAGTTCCCTTAATTAGTTCGCCGTGCTTACGTTTAGGCATCGTCACCTCTTCACCAAAAGCTTCAAGTTTACGGAAAGCTGCCTCCTGTACTTTGTAAACAGCATCACCGGTCATACTATACTTTAATAATTCAATCGACTCTCTACTTTTCGACTCGCCTAACTCTTCTACCGCATCCAATCGCTCTCTCCAATTTGATGCTCTATTAATCGATTTTTTTAATTCGTTATACCTAGCTTTTAAATCTGTACTTGATTCGTTATTACTCAATCTATCCAATCCCCTTCATGAAAAAACTTTGATAAAAATTCCTAACAACTATTGTACCATTTAAAACCAATTCGTATACTTATTTGTGAAATGGTATTCTTTTATTAAACTGAAGATAAAGACACTGCCCGTTGTTGTTTGAGTTGGATTGTGGAAGCCTTCTCAAAGAAGTTTGTATCAAATCTCCGAAATTTTTTTAGCCACTCTAAGTCTCAAAAAACCTCATTTGTTAACGTTAAAAATAACTTCTGTAATCGTACCAGTCCAGTACTCGAAATCTCCTTCTTGTAAATTCCAAATGACTGAAACTCCTGTCGGAAATTTAATACCATCTTTTTCTTGATAACCATGAACTAAAATCGTCCATTTTTCTTTTCGATAACCATCTGTTCGATCTTCATAATTCCTTTCATTTGTTTCAAAGCGTATATACTCACCTAGATCATTAAAATAGAACGTTCCACCGACATCAAATTGTTTATATTGTAGTCTTGCTTTTGCAGTGTTCTCATCCACAGGTTCCCACGTTATATAATCTGCAAAAAGGTAACCTGGAACTAGTGGCGCTTCTGATAAAATCGTTAAAAGAACGGATTCTAAAACCTCATGATCATTATTATTAAAAATAGTAAAGCGCCCGGCGATTTTTCCTGACATGTTCCCTGTACCATTTTGAAATATTTCTCTTACTTCTATTGGAATACCAAACATTCTCCCCTTCATATAAGCGGCTCGCATTGGTTCTTTAACTGAGTTTACTTGTAGTGTCTTTAAATTCATCCACCCTTGATCAGGTTTTAATCTGATTTTACTATCACTCCATTTAACCTCGGCATTCATCATATTTTCACGACCAATAAAGCCCGAATAATTCATATATCGTTGAACAGGTTCAGGTAAATGAGCGATATCCTCTTCTAAAATGAGTTTTTTTTCAATTTCACCAAATTTATTAACTTCAACAAGACGTTCTTTATTATAAAGATTTACCATTGAGGAATTTCCAACGATCAAAATAAATAAACCCACTAGTATAATAGCAATCACAATAACTACTACCACTTTTAATATAGTCACTTTAATTCCCCCCCTTTTTTGAGACTACTTTATGAAATACTACACTGAAATTCGAGCCCTCTACTACTTAAAAGCGACTACTGTTCATGGTAATATTTAACATCCATCTATATTTTGGTGGCTAACGGTGTCTGACACTTTGTTTTTGGATACCCCTTTTCATATTAACCCTTTATAAAATTACTACACTCTAAAATGGCAACACCTTGTGTTTCACCAATACCACCATTGCCATGAACTAAGCCATACGATACAGTACCTTCCTGTAATTTTTGATACATGTCGATGATGCCATTCAATGCAGGATTATTCCAAGGCGCTCTTGCAAAATTCATGCCTCCTGTTATGGTAATTTCATAGCCTTCTAATAACTCAGGTAATTGATCAATGGTTTCAATCATTCCTGTTGCTGTTAAAAATGCGATTGGAACCGGTGGATAACAAGTGTATACTTCAAGATACAAATTTCTTTTTTTGAATTCTTCAACGACATTTATTTTTGACTGACCTTGGGCTTGTAAGAATGCATTTCTCAAATGGGGAAATATGTTGTGTTCCTTCTTCCCTACTATGTTATCGATCCTTTGCGGTGATCCTTCAACACTAAAGTATTTGACTCCGGATACTTTAATTTTATCTTTCTCAGGTATTTGTAAAAAATTAGCCGTATCTTCGTTTGCTAGGATCATTCCACCTGAAAAATCAATATTAGGGTTCGCACAATCTGTCAACTTGAATAAATCCCCGTGATGATCATCGAGTTTTCGTCCCCTATCCTGAGAAATCTCAGACTCTGCCACACGCTTATATGTTTTGTAGTAATTCATAAACAATTGATCGAATAAACGAACAAACTCTTTTTCAGTTAAACCTAATTCCCTGCATAGCCGATGAGCCATTTCGTTATAGCATTGGATAATACTATGATCTTCAAAAATGCTCATCGCTTTTGTCACTGCTTCTTTTCCAAAAATCTGCTTATTAGTTAGCAATGGTTCATAGCCGAAAATCAAAACCGCATCGTACAAACCACACTCAATGAGCTCCTTCGCATCCGCTAGCGCTTGTATAGGACTAGCGCCGCTTTTGTAAGTATTTATTTTCCCGATCGTTTCACATTCAAATACACCAAAGTAAAATTGATTCGCCGCTTCAAAGCTGTTAAGTAGAGGATCAATAAAAAAATAGGCTATCTTTTTGTTATTTGACAACAACTTTCTATGTAGTTCTATGGCTTCCTTAAAGGTTTCTTGCAGCACCTTATTACATATTTGGCCGCCTCGTATGTCGGTAATTTTTCCTGAATAAATGATATTCAACATAATTCACCTCGTGATAATCGACTATTTTTTTTCTGAACGTCACTGCAGTTCACACGATCTCCCCCTTTGATCAACAACAACAATTGAAAAAATGCCACTTCAACTTTTAACTCCTAAAAACAAAGAGCACCATTTTAGTGGTGCTCTACTGTTTCTAAATAGCCTATTGGCTATTTGTAGCTCTGTATAAAACTTTCAATAAAATAACAATTCTAGTTATCCTTTACCTCATGTAAAAAGATTTTCTCTTGAAAGCTGCCACGTTCCTTGGCTTTTCGTTGGCGGACTTTTTCCAATTGTTCAAAGGTTGAACCGTGACAAGCTGCTAAGACATGGATAATTTCAAGTACGTCGGCCAATTCTTCAATTGCATCAGCGTCAGTTGCCGCATACGTATACTCCTCTAGCTCTTCAAAGCTTTTATTCTTTAACTCTTCTAAATACTGTTCGTCGTTTAATATTGATGTTGAACAGCTTTTACCTTCTTCTTCAATGATCTCAGGGATGCGATCTCGGACTAGTTTGTTGTAAATTGGCATTGTGCACCTCTTCTAACTAATTTTTTTCTCTCTTAATTGAGTGAATTTCATAATCACCTAAATTGAGCCATATCAAACTATATGTAGTTGCGAGCGGTTTAACGCAGCTACATATAGGTACTTAATGGCGTTAATATTGAATTATGAAATTCATTAAATTTGATAAATTTCATAACGTCGATTCAGCAGTACTAAGATACTACCTAGTGGAGCGAAACCGTTCTCAAAATTCACTGCAATTCTCTCTTTTAAGATTATAACAAATCTTTTCGAGATGTGAAAAAGGAAAAAACTCGGGTGGTGTGTGGTGATGACCAGAAACACCTTATTTCACAGAATGTTTCTCGACGACTGATCACAGCAAGCCACCATCTAACTTTTAAGGGGCGCTGTTTATTTCCCTCAGTCGTCTAGTATGAAAGATTATTACGTTAATTGTTGTTCGGCAAATTCACGGTATAGTGAATGAGAATTTACTAATTCAACATGTGTGCCGATTCCGGTAATTTCACCTTTTTCAATAAAAATAATTTTATCTGCATTCACAATCGTTGATAGGCGATGGGCAATCACAAAGGTTGTCCGGCCTTCCATGAGACGTGTTAATGCTTGTTGAACGATTTTTTCCGACTGACTATCTAAGCTTGCGGTCGCCTCGTCCATCATTAAAATTTTCGGATCTCTTAAAAACGCGCGAGCAATGGCGATCCGCTGCCTTTGTCCCCCTGAAAGTTTAATACCGCGCTCTCCCACTTCTGTATCTAGCCCGTTCGGAAACTGTTGAATAAATTGTTCAGCGTAAGCCATCTTTGCGACTTCCCACAATTGCTCATCGTCGGTATCCGTTTCGATACCGTAAGTAAGATTTTCACGAATGGTCCCAGCAATCATCGGACTATCTTGTGATACATAACCAATTTGACTTCGCCATGAAGCTAAACTGAGTTCTTTAATTGGGGTATTTCCAATCAGAATTCGCCCCTCAGTTGGCTCGTAAAAGCGCTCTAATAATCCGAACACCGTGGTTTTTCCACCGCCGCTCGGACCAGCAAACGCAACCATTGTGCCTGGTTGAACATCGAAGGAAATATTTTGCAAGACTGGTTCTTCCTCATTATAAGAAAAGAAGACATTTTCAAAGCGAACCGATTGATTCGTAATCTCCATTTCCACGCCATCGGGCCCTTGCTCTTCCTCAAGCTCTAATATTTCAATCATCCGTTCTGTTGCACCTTTTGCTTTTTGCAGTTGTGTAAAAAACATCGTAAATACCGTAAGTGGCATAATGATTTGAAACAAATAAAGGATAAAGGCGACCAATGAACCTGTTGTCATCGTATTTTCAGCAACGCGAATTCCACCATAACCAATGATTACCACGACGACTGCCATCATCACTAATTGCATGAGTGGTCCTATGACTGCTAAAATTCTTGACTCCTTTAATCCATAAGCTAGTAAGTTGCTAATTCCTTCGGTTCCTTTTTTCTCTTCAGCTTTTTCCGCATTACTCGCTTTCATTAACCGCACTTCACTGATCGTTTGCGTAATTTTTCCTGAAAATTGAGCCGTTTCGTCTTGTAATCCGTGCGAAATTTTTCGCATTTTTTTACCGAGAGGACGCATGATGAGAATGGTCACCGGAACTACCGTTAACATTAATACGGTCATTTTCCAATCCATAATGACTAATATGATGACAGCACCGATGATCGTAATGATCCCGGTAATAAATTGCGGAAAGTGTTGCGAGATTAAATCTTTCACAATACCGGTATCATTAACGATACGACTTACCGATTCCCCACTCGTCTTACGATCAAAATAACTCACTGGAAGCCGAATTACTTTTAACAACATTCTTTCACGTAAAGCAGCTACGATACTTTGACCTACATAAGCGAGGAAATATCTAGACAAGGCATCAACCGCTGCCCTCGTGATAAAAACAATACCGATGATAACGATTAGCCCCACGCTTATTGATTCAACCGAAAAGCCGTCGACCATTTCTCTCGTTAACAAAGGGATCGATAGCCCAACAAGTGTAGTTATTAAACTTCCGATGATCCCAACTGTAAAAGCTAATTTCGGAATTTTCGTTGATAAGATGAGCGATATAAATGGCTTCATTGTATTTTTTGATTTAGGTTCCACAGTCAAACTCCTTATATGTAATTAAAACTAGATGATTTTACGCTAGTTAATTTTAACATTTCCTATTTGTTTGAAGAAATTATCTCAATAAATTTTCACCTTCGCAACTATGTTGATCGTAAGCACAAGTACCTAGATTATTTATCTGATGTCCGCTCTTCAAAAAATAGCCTTTTTGCACGATATAACGGAACCAGTGTCCGTAAAATTCTAAATCTGGATTACTATTCGTACATTGCCTCCACCATAAAAAAAACCTCCGATTAAAACGAGATGTTTGGTTCGGAGGCTCGAAAAAGGCAGTTTTACAAGTTTCGGTTTATTTAGCGAAACGGTCTATTATTTTTTTAAACATTCCTTTTGGTTTATCATTATCACCGGAGTCACAACCGAGGAATGTATAGTTTGGATTGTCGCTGTATACCTCAATGCCGATAAAGTCTAAACAATCCTCATCCGCAAAGAGGAATTTCACTTCGACAATTCGTTCATAAGAGATCGACTGCAATACTTCCTTATCTTCTAATCTAAAAGAGTAATAGTCATGACCTTGATTATCCGTTTTTTTCATAAAACTCTTCTGTTCATCCGTTAATTCCGCGATTTTCTTGGCCGAATCACCATCAAGTTCTACCCCAACGATCGGTACTTCTTTTCCTAAATCTAGAATAATCTCCGGGTTTTCAGGTAATTGTTCTGTGTAAAACTCGAATTTCTCCGGTTCAGTTAAGTAAATATAGCCCATTTCTGTCTCATCGTCATATGTAATTTGTTCAAAGTTTATGTCAGTCATAGAAGCACACCTTTCCATCAGTAATTGTGTCCACCTGAGATGGACATTTAAGCATTTTTGTCCACGAGCGGTGTCAGACACCAACAAAAGAGGTAGACACCAATTAAATTTTGGCACAAACGATGGTAATAAGTAAAGGAATAGGCTTAATAAAAAAATAGAGCACCATTTTTATTGGTGCCCTTTAACAAATAATAGTAGTCGGTTGATTAGGATTTGTTTGAACAAGCCATTATATCGGCAAATTCACGGCGCAGTGAAAAGATATCGTCGACTGTCGACAGCTGTTAAATAACTCCATTCTTTTTCAAGTCATCATACTGCTCTTTATTCA
>SKSA01000206.1 GCA_007118195.1 Anaerobacillus sp.
CCCCATACTGCGCATCACAGATTATGCAACAAATTGAATTAAGATACTTTCCTTTAGTTACTCTCTACTTGTCTGGAGTTCCGTACCGAAGTTAACCGATAAGTGTTAGGTTTTTTCTCATGGGGTGGCTTTTTCTGTTATTTTACGATAAAATCTTTAAAGCTTTGTTACACTGAGTAAATTTCATAATTACTTAAACTGAGCCATATCAAACTATAAGTAGTTGCGAGCGACTTAACGAAACTACTTATAGATACTTAATGGCGATAATATTAAATTATGAAATTCATTAACACTATTAGAATATAAAAGTTAATTCGGAAGATAGTATTAAGAAGAACAAAGGCGCATGCTTGGACTTAGCGCGAACTTAAGTTTTTCTTACATAGAAAAAAATTTTACTCACTAAAGGAGCGACAATCAGTAATGAAACATTATGAAGGTTATTTAATTGATTTAGATGGGACGATGTATCGAGGGAAAGAACGTATTAGCGAAGCGGTTGAGTTTGTAAAGGAATTAGCTAACAAAGATATCCCTTATTTATTTGTGACAAATAATTCGTCCAAAACATGTGAGCAGGTTGCAAAAGCATTAGTTGAAATGGGAATTCCAGCAACGGAGGAGCATGTATTCACAACAAGTATGGCAACAGCTAACTTTATCGCAGAAGAGAAAAAGGATGCTTCCATCTATATGATAGGTGAAGAAGGTTTACAATCTGCCTTAAAGAAGCGAGATTTTACGTTTAAAGATGAGGATGTCGATTACGTCGTGATCGGTATCGACCGAGCGATTAATTATGAAAAACTCGCAAAAGCATGTTTAGCCGTAAGAGCGGGAGCGAAGTTTATTTCGACTAACGGTGATATCGCCTTGCCGACAGAAAGAGGCTTAATGCCAGGTAACGGTTCGATTACTTCGGTCGTTTCAGTTTCTACTGAAGTTATGCCTACGTTTATCGGAAAACCAGAATCAATTATCGTCGATCAAGCACTTGAAGTGATCGGTACTCCTCGTGAAAAAACAGTAATGGTTGGCGATAACTATAATACGGATATTATGGCGGGGATCAATGCAAAGATGGATACGATTATCGTTCACACCGGGGTCACATCAAAAGAACAATTAACTACCTATGAAGTCCAACCAACCTTTTCGATTGATACATTAGCAGAGTGGAAATTTATTTAGTTGTGAATGTTGAGTTTTGAGTTATGAGTTAAAAAGCTGAGGGAGAAAGCTACGGAGTCTCTCCCTCAACGAACTCAAAACTCTACAATCAACATTCAAAACTGTCTACTCCACATTCGCAGCGCGGTGAGCGAGACGGCTAGATGCTGCAGCAGCGATAGCTCCAACGATATCATCTAAAAACGTATGGCAAAGTTTCCCTTCTTTATCGTTTAGCTTTTCTAAAATCCCAGGCTTTTGTTTATCAATATAACCGTAATTGGTAAAGCCGATTGATCCGTATACATTTACGATCGATAGTGCGACAATTTCATCGACTCCATATAGCCCTTCATCTCTTTGTACAATGTCTAATAGCGGTTCTTCTAGCATTCCTTTTTCGGCGAGCATATCTAATTGAATACCGGTTAAGATAGCATTTTGCACTTCACGCTTGGCGATAACGCGGTCGACGTTTTCTAAACAATCTTCCATTTTTAAATCTGTGTGGTATTTTACTTGTAAAAAATAGACAAGGTCTGCAATATCATCTAACGTCACACCTCGTTTGGTCAACCATTCCCTCGCTGTTTTTTCGACGATATCCATTTCTTTTTTCATGATTATCACCTAGATCCTTTCTTACGTATATTGTATGCTTTTCACTATTATGGTGTTAATAATCGAATAGAATACTCCCTTTCATTGTTTCTTTGTAGACGGTCCTTTATTCCATCCGTATTTGAAATATCTTATTAAATGAGAAACATTTTGCCCAGTTCATTCATAGACTAATGTGTAGATGGGCTTACTTTCATGGGTGTCTGACTCCCCAAATGGACAAATGGCTAATTTGTCCTTCGGTGGTGGACACCTTTAGGCATGTCCATGAGAAGGTGACATTTAGCGAAAATCATCCTTCTTAGGGTCTTACCCCACACGTGGACATTTCCCAAATTTGTCTTTCTTAAATGGACATTAATAGTGAAATGCCGAATAAGGAGTGAAGTGACTTGTTTGAGCGGAATGTGTTTGATGAGTATAAATTATATTGTGAGCAAAGGTTTATGCTAGGAGATTTTGAAGGTTTCACGGCCGGTGATAAGCATTATTTTTTCGTTGCTGTGGATGATGTTGATGATGATGAGGTCAAAGAGATGATCCAGATGGGGAACCATTTAAAAGCACTTGGTGATTATGAGGTGGCAACTTTTGTACCAACAATGACAAACGCGCTCGCCGGGTTTGTTGATGGTCAAAACTGTGTTTTGTTTCAACTTCCACAATATTTTTCAAGAAGTAAAAGAGATCAATCTCTCGGCTATCAATTAGCACGCCAGCATCAAGGGGGGAAGTCTTATCCCCAAGGAAAAAGGGATTACCATTCATGGTCACAGTTTTGGATTAGCCGCTTGGCGCAATTAGATTTACTATATGTAGACTTAACAAAACGAGAGAAAAAATCAAGCTTTGATCAAGCTTTCATGACATCTTTTCCTTACTACTTAGGGAGAACAGAAAATGCCATACAATATGTTGTTGATAGTGACCTTGATTTTGGAAAGCAGGCAGGAAGCGAACCGAAAACAATTTGTCATTACAAATTTACACCGAGAACGTGGCTGACGATTGATGATCAAACATTAGCAGCGGTCAAAAGTCCAACCGACTTTGTTTACGATCATCCAAGTAGAGATCTAGCTGAATGGATGAGAGTAACAATCAGTAATGAAGAAGAGCCTATTAAAAAAATAAACCGATTTATTACTAATTATGAAGAAGTAGAACCGATTAGCCCTAAAGCATGGCGCTATATATACGGCCGCCTCTTATTTCCGATTGAATATTTTCAAATCGTCGAAGGCTACTATCGTAGTGTCAATGAGGATGAAGTAGATGATTACACAGAGCAAATATATGAGCTATTTGTCCGCGAACGACATACAGAACAGTTTTTAAGAAGATTTCACTCTGAAGTTATTCCAGCCTCTTGGCAACAATACGTTCCAACAATAGATTGGTTAAAAAATTTCAAGGCAACTACAACACGTAACTATGATTATCTTTTTAAAAAGCAATGAGCAGCGTTTTTGTTCATTGCTTTTTTGTAACAAAGTTACGATA
>SKSA01000298.1 GCA_007118195.1 Anaerobacillus sp.
ATCGTCCCAATCATTTAATACAGGCCCAAACTTGCCCTTTTCAGTTTGTAGCTGTTCTAGTGCCTGCTCTTTACCGTTAACGTGGAATGCTGTTTTTACCTTTAATGAGATCGCAGCATAAACATCTTCAACCTCTTCTAACTCACGTGTGTCAAAACGATCTACAGATTGTTTTGCTTTTAGCTCATCTCCGATAGCACTATAATATTTTCCAAACCCTAAATAGACGGTTGCTAAGGGCGCAATTTCAAGCGCCTCGTTAAGTGCTTCTTCGGCTTTAGGGTAATCTTTTGTTTGCAAATATAATTCAGCTATTTGTAAATACACCGGTAAAAATTGAGGCGCTGTATCACGAACTTGATTGAATTTTGAGAGAGCAGTTTCGAATTTTTCTTCGGTGAGATCAGTTTTTCCTTCAGCAAAGATACTACTTAAACGCTCATCTAACGAAAGTTCTACTGGTTGAAGAGAGATTTGCTGACGGGCACCCTCTAACAAAATCGTCACTGGCTGCTTCGCCTCCCCCCACTCCGCTAGTACTGAAAGAAGTTGTTTTTTCGTCCAATCCTCAAGTCGTTGCGAAGTTAAAAGTTCTTTCGTTAGTTCTAATGCCCAAGGGTTATAGTGACTTCTAATAAATTCGACACCTGCTTGCTTTTCATGCTCGGCACCCTTGTATAAAGACGAAATCGCCATTAACTGCTCAAAACCTAACTCATCTTCTGCATAAAGGAGTGGAATTGGTAATTTTTCTTCAGAAAACAACTGAAGATTATTTTTTAAAATTTCTCCCTTTTCTTTAATAGGTTCGCTAGTTTTTATTTTTTGAAAAGCAGTTTGCGCCTCTTCATTATCCCCTTCATTACTTAGAGCCAATGCTGATCGATACAAAGACATTGGGGAAAAGTGAGCACTTTTTACTTGATAAAGTTCAGTGAGAAGATCGTCCTTCCGTAAAACAGACAACATCTCTACCAATTTTTGCAGCATGTCATAATCGTGATAAGGATCATGACCTTCACGCCCATAAAATGCAGTTAGCGATTTCTCGGCATAATTTCCAGCTTCTTTTTCCCGTCCTAACCGATACAAAAAAATGGCGCCTTGAGTTAAAGCGAACACATTTTTATCATCAAGTGTCAGTACTTTTCTAACTTTTTGGAGTGCTTCTAGATAATTATTTAGTATACCGAAAATAACAGCTAGATGATTTTGAGCAGGAATATAATCTTCGAAAATAGATACCGCTTTCTCAAAACTATTTTTCGCTGCCTGGATATCACCTTGATTTAACTCTTGTTGTCCTCTTTGATAATTTTCAAACACTTGTCTAAATTTATATGGCTGTTTCGTTTGAAAATCTTTCAGCCGTTCTTGAGCTGCCAGTAAAGGTGACTTTTTTAATTTTTTCTTTTTCACTTTGTTACGTTTCATAGTTGAAAACTCCTTTTTCCGATCAAAAAACCTATCAACTATTTATAATAATATAAAATGGCTTTTCACGCCACCATCGTTTTAACGAAGCTTTCCAAAAGCTAATTCTTTTTCTGTCATTTTGATTTGTAATTGTTTTTGAAATTTATCAATAATGAAAAATTCCTTGTGAGTTACGAGCGTGATTACTTCGCCCGTTTTCCCCATCCTTCCCGTACGACCTGCACGGTGAACGTAGGCATCTTTATCAACAGGTGGATGTAAGTTGATGATGTGTGTAACGTCTTCTACATCTAAGCCTCTGGCTGCTATGTCTGAAGCGACGACAACTTCGACTTCACCATTATGAAACTGCTGCATCACCTTTGCTCTTTGGTGTTTATCACTATCACTAGATAATGACGCAGCCTTCAGTCCTTTATATTGAAGTTTCTTTGTCGTTTCTTCAACCTTATCTAAATGGTTAACAAAGATGATCCCACGCTTTATTTTTAAGCTATGAACGAGGCGTCTAGCCGTGTCAACCCGATCACGCTCTTCACATTTAATAAAAAGATGCTCGACCTTTTCTGTTTCAAGTTTTTCATCGCTTGAAACAAGCGTTACTTCTGACCTAATCAACGCTTCTATATCTTCTTTTAAACCATTTGGAATCGTTGCCGAGAAAAACATATAGTTAGTTTCTTTATCCATTCGCTTTGAAATTTCGATAAACGCCTGTCTCGTCTCTCTTTCTTGCAGCATCCGATCGGCTTCATCAATGACCACCATTTTACTTTGATGAACTTTTAATTTTTTTTGTTGCGCGAGCTCGAGGACGCGTCCAGGAGTTCCGACAATCACTTGCGGTTTCTGTTTTTTTAGTTTTTCAAGTTGCCTCTTGATATTGGCACTACCTATAAAAACATCAATGTTAATATTTGTTTCAGCCACTAGCTCTTCTAATACACGATAAATTTGCATCGCTAATTCATGCGTCGGTGCTAATATCAATCCTTGTAGTTCTTTATTATTTTCGTCAAGCGTTGTTAATAGTGGCAGTAGGTATGCTAATGTCTTACCTGAGCCTGTCTTAGACCTTCCTACGACAGCATCACCTTGTAAAATTTTCGGGATTGCTTCTTGTTGTATTTCTGTCGGTGTCGTAATGTTCATTTTTTGTAATGCCTTTTCTAAAAAAGGCGCAAGCTCAAATTGCGAAAAAGTTTTTTCCATTTTAATTCACCTTTCAATTGTACATTCTTACTTGTACTATACATAAAACAGGTTAAAAGAACAAACAGGAATATATTTTTATGATGACCACTTCTTTTCATATAAAACCGTCATGACGAGATCGTCACCATCTAGAATGTAAATGCTGGCCGATTTCTCTCGCTTCACTGTAAACTTCTAACGAATTTTAGAGGCTCGCTCGAAAAACTCGGCCAGCATAAATGTATTTACATACAAAACCGTCATGACGAGATCGTCACCATTTAATATGGAAAAGTCAGGCTAGAACTCCCTAACCAACAAACCAACTATCCACCACTATCTTTTCACTTATGCTACGATAAATTTTAAAAATATTATATTTTTATGTATATAAACGCAGATGTTGGTAAAGATATAGACGTATACAATTTAGTATTCCCCCTATTTTTAGGCAAAACTTTTAAAAGTTTTGCCTTTTTTTGCGTTATATGTACTTAAACACCCCATTGAAATTTCATTAGATAAGAAAAGGGACTGTCCCATAAGTGTCTGACACCATGTAGAACTTACTAAATATGGACGTATAAATTTATTATCCGTCTATATTTGGTGCCTAACGGTGTCTGA
>SKSA01000261.1 GCA_007118195.1 Anaerobacillus sp.
AATTAATCAGCAAATCGAAGCTGGAAATGTAAAAGAAGCGAAAAATGCAATACTTGAAAAAATCGAGAATGACCGTCACAGACAAATCGACTTAATTCGAGAGTACATGATTGAACCACAGCCATGGGGGGATCGATATGATGTTTATATTAGTCCATCTATGACTACCTTCGGCTCCATAAACCCCGATCGGTTATTTAATATAGAAGAAAGTGAACCATATTTACAACTTTATATAAACGAAGCACCAAGAGATGGCTATTTACGAAGAACAGTTGAACTGTTGAAAAATTACTATGAAAGAAGAGGGGACTTTGAGAAAGGCGATGCCACCATTCAAGAAGGGATCGACCGTTTTTCAAAAAATGATTATCAATACGATGAACTCCAGTTAATGCGGATCGAATTGGCGATCAATAGTGAAAATTATCAAAAAGCAGATCAGTTAATTTCAGAATTCAAACTAGAAACGGATGAACAGTTTAGCGATTCTCAACTTCGCTTAAGTAAATTGGTTGCCGAAAAGCTAGCAGGACTTGGCCAACATGAAGAAGCATATGAATTTTTAACAGCAGAAATTGATATGCATCGACAAAAACATGAACAGTATGTTGCTGAAAAGAAAAGAAATATGGATCCAGAACAATTCGAGCAATTTCCAAACGTATTAAATGACCGTGTTTATTTTAGAGAGCTATTACATCTACAAGAACAATTAAAGTTAATCGTTGTTAACGACGAACCGTTATCAATCGTTAAAGGTAAAGTCGTACGCTCTAATGGTAAGCCTGTCGCGAATGCAGGTGTTTATTTACGGCCAGAGGCAACTGTAAATCGCTCAGTGATTGAAGGAGATCGCCAAGTGATCACTGGATCAGATGGAAGTTTTTCATTTATTGGCGTGCTGCCTGGGAGTTATCAAATTACCGTCGGTTTTATGTTTGAACAAATTGACGGTTGGGCTTGGCCGGTCGAAAACAATGATTGGATTGATGTTAAAGAAGGAGGAACTGCCGAATATTCGGTGGTAATCACACCATTGATTGAACAGATTTCACCAGTAAACGATGTTGCGATTAGTGATGAAGAGGTTACTTTTTCATGGGGGGCATTTCCAGGGGCCAAAACGTATGAGCTACTTGGCAATATTCATGTGGATAATGGGGCAATGGGATTTCATCTATTATCAGATATCACAGAAAATGAAATTACGATACCTGTGGAACAACTTTATAGTATCAGATCAGGAACGATGTTTAGAGGTGATGATTTTACAGAAGTGGAACCTGCTAGTATTTTAGGCTTTAGCAATCCTGAAGGATCGTTTTCATGGTCAGTAAAAGCTTATAATGAGAATGGTGACTTGATTGGGCAAAGCAACGGTTATCGTCTTCGTGAAGAAACGATGGGAGCGATTCCGTTTTTTCAATTAAAAGCACGCCAGTTAACTGAAGCTGACGAAATCTTCCTCCGTGGGGATGGAGGCGTTGAACAAGCGCTTATGATGTATAAGGAAAATGTTGAAGGTAATCCAGATGATATTCACAGTTTACGGATGCTGACCCGGTTGATCGCGATCGAATTAGAAAGAGATAGCGATGCACTAGATTATTGGATCGCTCTCGCTGAAAAAACGAATGACGCAGAGGCTGCATTTGAAGTCGTGATGCATTATTATGATCTTGAAAAATGGGAGGGAGTAAACAGATGGTACGAACACTATCGTGAAAATTTAGTAGGAAAGATCCCCTCGTATCCTAAGTCAATTTATGCAGCGGCATTAATGAAGCAAGGAAAGTTAGAAAAAGCACGTGAGCATTTTTATGAAGTGTTGGACGAAGATTTATCGAACCGCTTCGTCGGCTTTTTACTGGCGATTGAGTTATATTTGCAAGAAGACTGGAACGTTGCAGAGCAACTCGCCAAGGAATATAAAGAAAGAGGAATGAATGCGCCAGACTGGGTCGTTCTCATAGAAAAATTACGAGAAAACGTTGCCGCAAGTGATGTGAATGAAGCATTAGCGCATTTCTTCACTGGAGAACAAGATGATCTAGATAAATATCTTGAAAAAATCGATCAACGAGCCTTGTCGCAGTTTATCAACGCGTTGCAAAATGTGCGGTAGGGAATATCGGCTCCCAAAAAGTTCGTTCAACGCCCCAAAATTGAATCGAGATTCATAATTTATTTGGTCAAAAACCATACTAACCTTGTTAAAAAAACTTTAAAGGGGTAGTGTGACAAATGGACGAAATGAACATGAACACTTATGAAATGGAACTTCACGATTATAAACAGGGCTTAGGTCATTTTACTGAAAAAATGCCAGACATAGCTGGTAAGTACAATGCATTTGCAGAAGCTTGTTTTGCAGAAGGGAAATTAAGTCAAAAAGAAAAGCAACTTATCGCACTTGGTATTAGCATTTATAGTCAAGACGAGTATTGTATTATCTATCATACGAAAGGCTGCATTGACCATGGCTGTTCTGAAGAGGAGATATTAGAAGCGATTGGTGTAACAGGAGCCTTCGGTGGTGGAGCAGCGATGAGCCAAGCGGTTACCCTCGTCCAAGACTGCATGGAAGAGTTTAATCAAAAAATGAATTAAATAGTTCAAACTGAGGATGTTTTAGAGTGTTCGATCACCAAAGATAAATACGGAATATAGATGTTGATCATCTCTCTGTGTTTAGTGCTTAACGGTGAATGGCACTTCAATCGGACATCCTCGTTTTTTTTTATGTTTCTTCGAAGAAGATACGCCCCGTTCTAAAAGGATACGCCTCATTTGAAAAAACACGCCCGACAGCAATGGCTCGTCGACAACACTAGCGAACTCGTTTCAGCAAGCTGAAACATCGAGAAATCAGATGGAGTCTCGACTCCACCTGATTAAAAGTTCCCACCTACGCTACGCGTTGAGGTGGGGGTCTATAACCCTTAAATCATTTAAGGATTAAACTAGGACTCGAGGTACAACTAGGATAAAAGAGTTATATCGAGTATTTGTAGAGCACATAGTGGTGAGATAGTGTGACTATTGGTGAGTATGAAATGTCAGATAATTTCACAGTAGGGGCGCTTTGTCGTAATAAAGGGACCGTGATACGATTATACACGTAATAAAAAAACTGAAAGGATTGATTTATTATCCAATCGATTGAAACCAATCATACTGGAGAAATGGAAAAGGCGATGCAACAGACACATGGAATGGGGTACGCTGAGTACAATCGTAAGCTTGAGAACCG
>SKSA01000247.1 GCA_007118195.1 Anaerobacillus sp.
TGCGACGAGTAACCGCAGGAGCAAATCTTTTGCAAAACAAGTAATCTAATTTAACATAAACAATATATTGCACATCAAGTGTATATAGTGTTAACATATTCGTTATGTAATAAATTCGGGAGTGGGTACAATGAGTAAACGCGATTTTTATGAAGTACTAGGTGTAGATAAAAATGCATCTGTAGACGAAGTAAAAAAAGCTTATCGAAAGCTAGCTAGAAAATATCATCCAGACGTAAATAAAGAGGCGGATGCGGAAACAAAATTTAAAGAAGTAAAAGAAGCTTATGATACTTTAGCTGATCCACAAAAAAAGGCCCATTATGATCAATTTGGACATACAGACCCAAATCAAGGTTTTGGTGGTGCTGGTGGAGACTTTGGTGGTTTTAGCGATATTTTTGATATGTTCTTTGGTGGTGGCGGATCAAGAAGAAATCCTAATGCCCCAAGACAAGGAGCAGATTTACAATATACGATGAATCTTGAGTTTAAAGAAGCCGTTTTTGGGAAAGAAACGGATATTGAAATCCCAAGAGAAGAAACTTGTGAAACATGTCATGGTGATGGAGCGAAGCCTGGTACAAAGCCTGAAACTTGTTCACATTGTAACGGCAGCGGTCAACTAAGTGTGGAACAAAATACACCATTTGGACGTATCGTTAACAAGCGAGTATGTCACCATTGTGAAGGTACTGGAAAATATGTCAAAGATAAATGTAAAACATGTGGTGGTAAAGGAAAAGTTCGTAAACGTAAAAAAATAAACGTTAAAATCCCAGCGGGAATCGATAGTGGTCAGCAAATTCGTATTTCTGGTCAAGGGGAAGGCGGAGTGAATGGGGGGCCTCCTGGGGACTTATATGTTGTCTTTAACGTAATGCCGCACGAGTTTTTTGAACGAGATGGTGATGATTTATATTGTGAAATGCCGATTACATTCGTTCAAGCGACTCTCGGTGATGAAATCGAAGTTCCAACACTACAAGGGAAAATTAAGTTGAAAATCCCAGCGGGTACACAAACAGGCACAAACTTCCGTTTAAGAGGAAAAGGTGTTCCTAATGTTAGGGGCTATGGTCAAGGAGATCAACATATTCAAGTTAAGATCATTACTCCAAAAAATTTAACAGAGAGACAAAAAGAATTACTACGTGAATTTGGAGATATTAGCGGAAATCAAGCCCCAGATGAGCAGAGTGAAAACTTTTTTTCTAAAGTGAAACGTGCGTTTAAGAGTTTTAACGATTAATCTAAATAGTTATTTTAAAGAGATGGAGTTGGTTTAGATGAAATGGTCTGAAATTAGTATTCATACAACACAAGAAGCAGTTGAACCTGTTTGTAACATTTTACACGAGGCCGGTGCTAGCGGTGTAGTAATTGAAGATCCACATGACCTAGTGAAAGATAGGGAAGATCATTTCGGCGAGATCTACCAACTCTCTTCTGCTGATTATCCAGAAGAAGGAGTCATTGTTAAGGCTTATCTTCAAATAAATAGCTGTTTAGGTGAAACGGTAGAAGAAGTTAAAGAAGCTATTAACGGCTTATTGTTATACGATATTGATATTGGTTTTAATAAAGTGACGATTAGTGAAGTGAATGAAGAAGAATGGGCAACAGCTTGGAAGAAATATTATAAGCCTGTAAAAGTTTCTCATCACATTACAATTACACCTACTTGGGAAGAATACGAACCAGAAAGTAGCAGTGAATGCATTATTGAGCTTGATCCGGGTATGGCATTTGGCACTGGAACACATCCAACAACTGTTCTTTGTATTCAAGCAATTGAAAAGACCATAAAGAAAAAAGATTACGTAATTGATGTCGGCACAGGAACGGGTGTATTAAGTATAGCGGCAGCAAAGCTTGGCGCAGAAAGAATATTGGCACTTGATTTAGATGAAGTAGCAGTTAATAGCGCAAAGTTAAACGTGAAACTTAATAAAGTTCATGACGTTGTTACAGTAAAACAAAATAATTTGTTAGAAAAAATTGGTGGAACAGCAGATTTAATCGTCGCAAACATTTTAGCGGAAGTGATCGTTCGTTTTGTTGGTGATGCATATTCATTACTCAAAAAAGGTGGTACATTTATTACTTCAGGTATTATTAAAGCGAAAAAACAAGAAGTAAAAGATGCTCTAACAAACCAAGGTTTTATTATTGAAGAGACACTTGAAATAGAAGATTGGGTAGCTTTTATTGCTAAAAAGAATTAGCTTATTATTTTGAAAAAAATGTAAATTTTTTGAATTCGGAAAGGTGTCTAGCTCCAGCGCCTAGCCCCTCGAGGTTAAGTAACCTGCCAGATAAAAGTGAAAAAGCGCACTTTTTTCTAGCAGAACATTTGCTTGTCGGGGCTAAGCAAATGGTTTCGTGCGACGAGTAATCGCAGGAGCAGGCCGCTTGCGCTTTTCTTATAGGTAGGTGTTTTTGTTGCAAAGGTATTTTGTTGCTAATAACCAGTTAAACGAGACTAGCTTTTCTATTATCGGTGAAGATGTAAAGCATATTAGCAAAGTGATGCGCATGAGTGAAGGTGATGAGCTTATTTGTATTAATGAAGCTGGCCTAGTTGCCCATTGCCAAATTACGAGCATTTCATCTGCTGAAGTAAAAGGTAATGTCGTACAATATTTGGCGGAAAATACGGAACTACCGGTAAAAGTTACCGTTGCCCAAGGGTTGCCCAAAGGTGATAAACTAGAGTTAATTGTTCAAAAAGGGACAGAGTTAGGAGCTTATGCATTTCTTCCTTTTCAGGCAACTCGCTCTATTGTAAAGTGGGATGAAAAAAAGTCAGAAAAGAAAAGGGAACGATTAGAGAAAATAGCGAAAGAAGCTGCCGAGCAATCGTACCGAAATGTTGTCCCTAAAATTTATAGTAAGCTTTCTTTTCAACAATTAATAAAAGAAAGCGAGAATCATGAGATTAAAATTGTAGCTTTTGAGGAACAAGCAAAAGCTGGTGAATTAACCAATTTAGCTACTTCCCTTAAAAAAGCCGAAGTTGATTCATCAATTTTTGTCTTAATAGGACCTGAAGGTGGCTTGACTAATGAGGAAGTAGCTGATTTAGAACAAGCTGGCTTTATACCATGTAGTTTTGGACCACGTATTTTACGAACAGAAACAGCTGCATTATATTTTCTATCAGCAGTTTCTTATCATTTTGAAATGTTGAGGTGATGAGGATGCCGTCAGTTGCCTTTCATACCTTAGGGTGTAAAGTAAACCA